>NZ_CP101833.1:2805000-3105000 GCF_024498355.1 Bacillus pumilus | reverse complement strand
ATAGGTCTGTTTATACTTACAACGATTTTATGAAAGGCGTCCTTGCTCGATTTAAATTTCGAGGTGATACAGCTTTAGCTGAGTTGTTTAAAAGAGATGTACGAGCAGTGTTTAAGCGTTCCTTTTCAATTAAAAAACCTGTGCTGATTCCAATCCCTTTAAGTAAAGAAAGGTTAAAGGAAAGAGGATTTAATCAGTCCGTCGTACTAGCTTCCTTGATTGGTATGCCTATATTGCAACCACTCGTTAAAATTCATCAAAGTAAGCAGTCTAAGAAAAGTAAAAATGAACGTCTAGATCAAAAGGGATTGTTCCAATTAAAGCAGTCAGATGCGATCCTTCAAAAGGATATTGTATTAATTGATGATATCTATACAACTGGGGCGACCATCTATGATGCGGCAAAAATTTTAAAAGACGCAGGTGCCAAAAGTGTTTCCTCTTTTACGTTGATACGTAGTTAAAAATCATGATAATCAACCGATAATAAGAAAAGAAAATAACGTAAGGGGTTTTGGTTATGAATCAATTGGCAAACTGTCCACAATGTAATCAGTTATTTTTAAAAACCACCATCCAAACGGTTTGTAACAAATGCTTTGAAGAAGAAGAACGTTCTTTTGATATCGTTTATAAATTTTTGCGGAAGCAAAGTAATAGACAATCAACCATTGCTGAAATAGTAGATGCAACAGATGTTGATGAAGAATTAATCCTGAAATTTATCCGTTTGAAAAGGCTTCAAATTAGTCAATTTCCGAATATCAACTATCCTTGTGAAAGATGCGGCCAACCGATCAGGAAAAACAAGCTGTGCAGCAAATGTGAACAGGATATTCATTCGCAAATCAGCCAAATGAACCAAGAAGAAGAGCGTAAAAAGGAGATTGAATCTAGGAAAAAAGACACCTATTATGCCATTAATCCTAAAAACGACTGATTCCCTAAACTAAGTTGCAGTTTGGTCGATAAAATGGATAGAATCAAGACAGACTGTAACGGAAAGCGAGAGGAATCCCGTGAAAATTAATCGATATGGAACACAACCAGTAAATCCTTACAAGAAAACATATGAGAAACAAACGTTGCAATCGAATCAAGCAAAATCAACTGATAAAGTCGAAATTTCTAAAAAGGCAATCGAAATGCAAAAGGTGCCGAATTTAATGAAAGAACGTCAAGATAAAATAGACCAACTTAAAAAAAGCATTGAAGCCGGAACATATATGGTAGATACAAAAGGTATTGCAGATAAAATGCTGAATTTTTATAAACAACAATAACAAAAGGAGTAGCGCGAATGTCAGTTAAAATAATTATTGAAGAGCTGCATCGTCTCTATGGATTACATGAACAGCTTCTAAAGCTGTCTAAGGATAAAACAGAAATGCTGAAAAGCAATGAGATTGATGCTCTTTCAGAGGTTCTGAATTTAGAGCAGAAATATATTCAGGCCATTTCTCAATTAGAAGAAAAGCGTATTGAAGCTACAGTTCAATTTTTACAAAGTGATCAACCGCCGACAATCACAGCATGTATCGAAAAGGCTGAAGGTACGGAACAAGAAGAGCTCATTTCGTTATATGAGAAACTAAATGACATCATGGTGGAATTGAAAGATGTAAATGAACTAAACAAACAGCTCATTCAGCAGTCACTTCAATTTATTTCACTGACATTCGATCTCGTTAACCCTAATAAAGAACATATGAATTACGGACAAAATGGTCTTGAGAATTCAAAGCCTAAACAGCATAGGGCTTTGTTTGATTCAAAGGCGTAAACAAGGAGGATACCAATGGGTTCTACATTCATGGGACTAGAAACGGCAAAAAGAGGAATCACAGCCCAGCGTGCAGGGCTTTATGTCACATCAAACAACGTGTCCAATGCAAATACAGAAGGCTACTCAAGACAAAGAGTTACCTTTAAAGCAGATAATCCTTACCCTGTAATTTCTGTTTATGATGGCAAGACGTACGGCCAAATGGGGACAGGAGTTCAAGTTGGGACCGTTGAAAGAATTCGAGACAGCTTTTTAGATCTACAATACAGAGATCATAACAACAATATGTCTTACTATTCAGCGAAGTCTGATGCCCTTTCACAAATGGAGGGGGTTATGAATGATTTGACAGATGAAGGCTTAAACAGAGCCTTTGATAATCTTTGGAAATCATTACAGGTTCTATCAGAATCGAAAAATGCTGATACTGCATCTGCACGTACAGTAGTTAAAACAAGTGCACAGGCTTTAGTAGATCAATTCCGTCTGCTCAATTCTTCTTTAACAACGATACAAAAGAATTTGAAAACAGAACTCGATTCAACAGCAAAAAATGTGAACACTCTTTTATCTCAAATAGATGAAGTGAACAAACAGATTGCAACAGTTGAGCCAAATGGATATCTTCCAAATGATCTTTATGATACGCGTGATGCGCTGGTCGATCAGTTATCCTCACTTGTTGATATTAAGGTGAGCTACAATCCATCTGGCGGAAATGCACTCAATATTGCTGAAGGAACCGTCAACATCGACATTATCGGTGCAAATGGACAATCTGCTGGGACGATTTTGAATGGCATTACCAATGAAAAGTCTGAACTGCAAATCTCCTACGATAATACGACGGGACTTGTCGACTCACTTCAATTCGGAACAACAACCATTGCAGCAGATCAATTACAGGTGAATGGTAAAGTAAAAGCACTTGTTGAGGCGTATGGCTACATGTCAAATGGTGCTGAAAAAGGAATGTACCCAGACATGCTTGCAGAGCTAGATGAAGTAGCACAAGTATTCATGGATACATTTAACGACGTGCATAAGCAAGGGTACACGTTAAATGGGGCAAGCGGACAAGACTTTTTTGATATCGAAAATAACAATGATCTGAATAAAGGCTTGGCAGCTCGTATCAAAGTGAGTGATGTGATTTTAGCATCAACAGATAATATTGCCGCATCTGTCAATCAAACGCAGGGTGATGGTTCGAATGCTACGCAATTAGCCAATATTCAAAACTTAAAGCTAGCAATTGGCGGAAATACAACGACAATTCAGGATTACTACCAAAATGTCATTGCTGAAATGGGGATACAAGGGAAAAAGAACATGACGCTGGAAAGCAGTTCAGCGGCTCTTGTCAACTCAGCTAATGAACGTAGAATGTCGACTAGCGCTGTCTCCATCGATGAAGAAATGACGAATATGATCCAATTTCAGCATGCGTATAATGCAGCGGCAAGAATTGTGACATTACAAGATGAAGTATTGGATAAAGTAATCAACGGCATGGGTGTCGTAGGAAGGTAGGGATAACTGATGCGAGTCACGCAAGGTATGATTTCTCAAAACTCACTTCGCAATATTAGTAAAAGTTATGAAAAACTTTCTAAAATTAATGAGCAGGCCCAAACAGGAAAACGTTTCACGAAAACATCTGATGATCCTGTTGCAGCAGTAAAAAGTCTTCAGTATAGTACAGCCCTATTTCGAAATGAACAATATCAAAATAATTTAAATGAGGCACAAAACTGGATTGATACATCTGAAACGAGTGTCACTGAAATCATTGATATTATGTCAAATGTACGAGACAAAGTACTTGATGCGGCTAATGGAACAAAGCAGCCAGAAGATTTAGAAGCTATCGGAGTGGAAATTAGTCAGATGAAGAAACAAATCATTGATGCAATGAACACTCAGATGCTAGGTAAGTTCGTATTTAATGGGACGAATACAAATGTAAAACCAGTCGTCGAGAATGCAGATGGTACGTATACATTTAACTTTGAAAACTATACTGATGCAAACTCAGTTCAATCGAACATTTCTGACGGTATCACATTAAATGTGAACTCAAATCCAATTTCAGCGTTTGGTGGACAATCTGCCAGCGGTCAAAATGTGATTGAAATGCTGACGGATTTAGAAAATTCATTAAAAAATGGGACGTTTGCGAATTCTGATGATGCATTAGGAAACATTGATCAGTTTAAAGAAGTGATGAGTGCCGAGCGCTCAGATCTTGGAGCCCGATCGAATCGGATTGACTTAGTAAGTAGCCGCTTGACTTCACAATTCGAAGTGCTGAAAAATGCTAAATCAGATAATGAAGATGTTGAAAGTGAAAAAGCGATTCTTGATCTTCTTCAACAAGAAACTGTGAATAGAGCTGCTTTAGCGACGACAGCTAAAGTCATTCAGCCATCCCTTGTCGATTTCTTAAGATAATAAAAAGCATCCGTTGGGTGCTTTTTTGCATCATGGAGGTGAACTTATGCAAATCCCTAGATTGTTAATGCAGCAAACCTATGCAAAGCTGCAAATGTCGACGACTCCATCTAGACAAGAAGTAGAGCAGCCAAGAGCTGATCTTGAGATTCAGCAGCCAAGAGCTGTCATGAACATCACAAGGACACCTTCGAAATTAACCATTGATCAATCAGAGGCATTTGCTGATATGGATATCAAGTCGATTTTTAGGCGTTCTGAGGAATGGGCAGCAGAAGGGAAACGTGCTGTTGGCGAAGGAATGGGACGAAGAGCGGAAGAAGGAAGCGAACTGATTAAGATTGAGGATGGAGGTAATGCCATTGCTGAGTTTGCCAAAATCAATGGTAGTCCTCCCGCGAAGCAATTCACCATCGGTGTAATTCCTTCATTCTTCAGTGTCAAAATTCACTATCAGCCATCCGAGCTTCAAATTGATGTTGAGCCTCAAAAAGCGATCATTGAGGCAACACCGCATAAACCGATCGTTAACTATCAGCAAGGTAAAGTAAATATTGATATGTTGCAATACCCAGAATTAAAAATAGAAGTTGACGAAACGGGTCAAAATGGTGATAAGGTATAGGTAAGAAAAACGAAAAAGGTCGTGAATTATGATCATTCAAACAAAATACCATGGTGAAGTGACAATCAAAGAGGAGCAAATCATCAACTTCTCAAATGGGATACCAGGATTTCTGGATCAA
Source organism: Bacillus pumilus (assembly GCF_024498355.1). Lineage (GTDB taxonomy): Bacteria > Bacillota > Bacilli > Bacillales > Bacillaceae > Bacillus > Bacillus pumilus_P. The sequence goes on along the minus strand of NZ_CP101833.1, from coordinate 3,100,014 downwards.
AAACAGTTTGTCATTTTGCCTTTATCAGAAGAGTCTCCATTTTTAGTTCTGCAATCATTGAAAAACGCAGCATTAGGCTTTATTGTCAGCAGCCCATTTTTATTCTTCAATCAATACGAATTTGATTTAGACGAAACGGTTGTAGACATTCTAGAAGTAGAAGATGCCAATGATGTGGAAGTAATGGTTATTTTAACAATGGAATCATCTATTGAAAAAACGACAGCTAATTTAAGAGCGCCTATTATTGTGAACCGGAAAAATATGAAAGCCAAACAAGTGATTTTGCATGATTCAGCCTATCATACAAAACATTTGTTAGAGGTGGCATCCTCATGTTAGTCCTGTCTCGGAAATTAAATCAGTCGATTCAAATAGGCGATGATATTGAAGTCAAGATTATTTCAATCGAAGGCGATCAAGTGAAGGTCGGGATTGAGGCTCCTAAGCACATCGATATTCACAGGAAAGAAGTGTACCTGTCTATTCAAGAAGAGAACAATCGTGCTGCGAGCTTGTCCTTAGATCTTCTTTCTCAATTATCCTCACAACAAAAGTGAGGATTTTTTCATCTGATTCAGCTATCCTTCTCCGTGTGAAAGCGTTTCTATGTGGATGTTCACCATCTATATGAAACTTTAACAAATCGGTCCATCTATATTTAATTTGAAAATTCAAAGCCGATATAAAAGATAGATAAAAGCACAGGAGCTGAATAACTATGTCTGTTGGTAAGTTGACTTCGCTAGAACCACTGATTGATGCATTTCAAACCCGTGTTACGAATCATCAGAATGACAATGTAAACACTGAATCACAAGAAAATGGCAATGTCGTTTCAAAAGAGGAAATTGAAAAAACGCTTCAAGGAGCAAACAAGCTCATTGAGCCTACGCAATTTCATCTGCAATTTGAATTACATGAAAAACTCAATGAATATTATGTCAAAGTCGTAGATAACCAAACAGAAGAAGTCATTAGAGAGATTCCTTCCAAGGAGTGGCTTGATTTCTATGCAGCAATGACTGAGATTGTCGGTTTATTTGTAGATAAAAGAATGTAATTGAAGGGAGAACATAAATAATGGTGAATCGAATTACTGGATTTTCAAATGTATTTGATATTGATGAAATCGTCTCAAAGCTAATGAAAACTGAGCAAGCACCACTTGATAAAATGACTCGCCAGAAACAAACACTTGAATGGCAAAGAGACAGCTATCGCGAGGTGAATTCGAAAGTCAAAGAATTAGATGATTTGATTTACAACTTAAACTTAACGCTTCCAAGTACATATGGCGCTAAAAAAGTGACAAGCTCAAATGAATCTGCTGTCACAGCTACAGGATCAACAAATGCTACCTCTGGCTCAATCCATGTAACCCAACTAGCTACAGCTTCCGTATTCAAATCTTCTGGTACATCTGGATTTACTGCTGCAAACGGTACGTTTACGTTTGAGGTGACCACACCAGATTCTACGGAACCAAAAACAGTAACAATTAATACGACTGATACAGATACACTTGATTCAATTGTAACAAAATTGAATAACTCTCAATTAGGTGTGACGGCTTATAAAGGTCAAATCTTTGATGGGACAAACTATGTAGATACAATCGCTCTTACTTCTCGGACAACGGGTGAAGGTGTCAGTATTAAAGCAACTGATGGCAATTCGGCTTCATTTATGACGCAATTAGGATTCCAAGTAGATGGAGATAACAAATTAGTTGCGACCACGCAAGGACAGAAGGCACAATACGAGGTTAACGGCCTGAAAATGGAAAATAACAACAATACATTTACGCAAGCCGGTATTACGTACGAGCTTAAAGGAACAACGGATGAGCCTGTCAGCTTAAACGTTTCAACAGATGTGGATACAATTTTTGATAAGATTAAACAATTTGTTGATAAATACAATGAGCTCGTTGAGCAGATTAATGGTAAAGTCAATGAAAAGAAAAACAGAGACTATCATCCATTAACGGCTGAAGAGAAAAAAGCGATGTCTGACAAAGAAGTGGAGCTATGGGAAACGACCGCGAAGTCTGGCTTGCTGAGAAGTGATTCCATTTTACGAGCTGGTGCCTCTAAAATAAGAAGTGATTTTTATGCTGATATTACCACAAGTGATGCAAATAAAATTCACATCACACAAATTGGTATTACGACATCATCCAAGTATAAAGATGGTGGAAAGCTTGAAATTAATGAAAAGAAACTAAGAGAAGCCATTGAAGCAGATCCACAAAAGATCAGTCAAATGTTCATCTCAGGTAGTTTAAATGTGGATTCAAAAGATCAAGACAAAGCGCAGCAGCAATATCAAGAACAAGGAATCATGTATCGTGTCAAAAATTCCTTATCAGCCTTCAAGAAGAGCATTCAAACAAAGGCTGGAAGCACAACGATGGAATTAAAGGAATACGGACTTGGTAAGGACCTTGATTCTTTGACCAAACGAATGAGTACGTTCCAAGACCGTTTGAAGATGGTTGAAGCCCGTTACTATACAAAGTTTAATGCCATGGATAGTGCGATTCAAAAGCTAAACAACCAATCTGGCTACCTTTCTCAACTGCTTGGACAATAATTGGAGGTTTATAACATATGGCAATACAGAACCCTTATGCCGCCTATCAGAAAAATTCTATTGAGACCGCAACACCTGCCGAGTTGACGCTTATGCTTTATGAAGGATGCTTAAAGTTTATCAGACTAGCAAAGCATGCCATTCAAAAAGAGGATGCAGAAACGAGAAATGTGAACCTGAAAAAGGCTCAAAACATTATCCAAGAATTAAATGTCACCTTAAATCGTACGTATGATGTATCAAAGAGTATGGCAAGTATGTATGACTACATCTATCGGAGACTTATTGAAGCCAATCTTCAAAATGACGAAGAGATGTTGAATGAAGTAGAGCAATACGTAACTGATTTCCGAGATGCTTGGAAGGAAGTTATTCAAACGGATCGAAAAGGGCGTCACCACTCTATTGGGGGATCTCTATGAGTATTGTAGACCAGCTGCATGACCAAACATTAAAAATGGCAGCAGAAATAGAGGCAAATCCGCAAAGTGAAACGTTGGTTGAAGACTTTGACGCCTTTTTAATTGAGAGAGACGAATTAATGAGAGATATACAGCATGAGCTGACCGATCAAGAAAAAGAGAAGATCAAAGAAATCATTCAAACGGATCAGCAGATGGCGAAGCAATTAACGGTGATCCAAAAAGGGATAAAAGCAGATATTCAAGCGATTCAAAGAAAGAAAACGAAACAGTTGAATTATCAAAACCCATACCAGCCTTTGACGAGTGACGGCGTATACTACGATAAACGGAAATAAATAGGTGAGACCTGTGGCGTATCGTTCAGATGACTATATTTTATTAACCACATATTATGAACTTCTATATACGATAGAAGAGAGTCTAAGATATTTAGATGAAATTGAGAAGGATTTTGCTAAAACGGAGGGGGATCGGATCTTTAATGATCTGATCCATGCCTTCTTTCATTTAGAGACAACGCATCCCCTTCTGCTTTCAATTATTGAAAATGAGCACTTTGCCAAAACGATTCGTTCGTTTGATCAAATATTTTTAAGTTTCGATATACTAGCTTTCTATACATTCCCTTCAATACACTTCCAATCATTCCTGACATCATATTTTATACCTGAATATAGAAAGTGGATGGATGAAATACATGCCTGTATGAGGCCGTATGTCATTCATTAATTTTTGTTCAATTCAGACCATTCGGAGGAAATTATGAGACTAAAAAATCAATTCTTATTTGGGCTTATTGTCATATGTGTGCTGTTTGTCAGTATTTTAGGGTTTTCAAGCTTCATCTATTACAAAACAGATCAATCCTATAAGGCGCTTCTAAGCAAAGAAGTGAAGCTTTATCAGACATCACTTGAATTAGAAGCACTTCTGCAAAAGCAGGAAGCGCAGATCAAGACATATGTGGTCGTGCAAGACGCTGAGAATTTACAGAAGATTGAGCAAACATATGAAGATATTAATAAGAAAACAAATGAAGCTTCAAAACTTAGTGCTGTTAAACAAGCAAAAAATCTGTTAGAGCAAATTTCTGAACAAAATTACCTTTACTACACCTCAACCAATCGATTATTTAATTCACTGAATATGCAAAATCAAAAGGAATTCAACACCCGCCTCAATCAAGAATTACAGCCTATCGAACAAGAAATACATACCTTTACAAAAGAATTCGCACAAACACAATTGAAACAACGAGATCAAAAAATCAATCAGCTCAATCAAGACAGTAACCAATTATTGCTCACACTCATTCTTGTCAGTGCAGCAATTGTGCTCGCCTTTTTGGTGATTGGGATCAGATTCGTTCAGCGAATGACAAAACCGATTGTCTCTGTGACAAATGCCGCAAAAAGAATGGCCGATGGTGATCTCACAATTGAAGAGATTGAAGTCACCTCTAAAAATGAGATTGGCCAGCTCGGTACAGCCTTTAACCAAATGACGACTCATTTGCGTGAGCTCATTTTACAGGTGCAAAACGGATCAAAGCAATTAGCTGATTCTGCCGCTCAATTTGAAGAAACCATCAGCCAAACCATATCGGCTAGTGAGCAGACGTCTAGCTCGATTGAACAGGTCAGTGAAGCTTCACGTGAACAATCAGATGCGGTCGGAAAAGTCGCTTCCGCCATTCAAGAAGTCTCGACTGGCATGCAAAATGCGGCTGAACACACATCCGATGTTTCGGGTCACTCAATTTCAGTGACTGAAAAGGCTGAAGAGGGTGCAGCCCTCATTCAACAGTTTGTGAAACAAATGAGCTCTATTAAGGAGTCTGTGAATGACCACCATTCCACAATGGCCAAGGTACAAGCACAGTTTACAGGCATTCAAGATCTGTTAGGGCATATCCACGCCATTGCCGACCAGACAAACTTGCTTGCTTTAAACGCAGCAATTGAAGCGGCAAGAGCAGGAGAACATGGAAGGGGCTTTGCAGTTGTAGCAGATGAAGTGAGGAAGCTGGCAGAGGAATCTAGTCAGCTGACCGATCAAATTAGTCAATTACTCGCGAACGTGAACAAAGATACTGAAAGGTCATCACAATCGATGACGAAGGTTGAACGAGATGTAGCAGAAGGTGTGAAAGTATCGCAATTGTCTGAACAGAGCTTCCATGAAATCCTGGCATCCATTCGTGATATCTCGATGAAAGCAGAGGAGCTTTCAGCCACTGCAGAGCAAATTTCAGCTAGTACAGAGGAAATTTCTCAAACGGTTGGTGTCATTGAAGAAGGAGGCAAACGGAACTCCGAAGAGACGGAATATATGTCGGCAGCTGTTGAAGAATCACTAGCGGCGAACGAAGAAATGAAAGCATCTGCGGAGGATTTGAAGTCCTTGTCTCAATCGCTGAAAACATCTATTTCATCTTTCAACATTTAAAAGCGCGCTGGTCTTTTTCAAGAATCAACCGAATATATATTCATCACCTATCAAGCAATAGTTGAAGCACCGCATAATTCGACAAATTTCAATAAATATTCACATTTTTTTTACGTTTGAGCAGGAGAAAAGGAGGGAAAAGTAGAAATAGATTTACATATCCTTAATTTTAAAGGAGGCGTTCTTTACATGAATTACAATGTCAGAGGAGAAAACATCGAAGTAACACCTGCACTAAGAGATCATGTCGAGAAAAAAATTGGAAAGCTGGAGCGTTATTTTGAGTCAGATGTAGATGCTTCAGTCAACGTAAACTTGAAATTTTACAACGATCAAGAATCTAAAGTTGAGGTTACCATTCCAATGACTGATCTAGCACTTCGAGCTGAGGTGCATAATGAGGATATGTACAATGCAGTAGACCTAGCAGCCAGTAAACTAGAACGTCAAATTCGAAAACACAAAACAAAAGTAAACCGTAAATTCCGCGAGCAAGGTGCGAAAAAGCACTTATTTGCTGGAGGAAACGGCACTGCCGATGTAGCGGTTCAAGATGACGAGGAAGTTGATGAAACAGAAATCGTCAGACAAAAACGTTTCAACTTAAAACCGATGGATAGTGAAGAGGCCATTCTCCAAATGAACATGTTAGGTCATAGTTTCTTCGTCTTCACAAATGCTGAGACAAATTTGACCAATGTGGTCTATCGCCGAAATGACGGTAAATACGGACTCATTGAGCCAAACGCTTAATCATCAGCTTCTGCTGATCTAAAAACAACCTAAAAAAAGTAAACCCGTTCCCTTGATCAGGGGCGGGTTTTTTGTGCGAAATCATTGCAAATTCTTTGGAAATGAAGGAAGGTATGGTATGATAAATGCAGGTAAATATGGACCTGTCAAACTTTTGGACATGCCGAAAAATTGCATGAAATAGAGGAGCGTTATTATATGCTTGGAATCTTAAACAAAGTGTTTGATCCTACGAAACGTACGATCAGCCGATATGAAAAAAAGGCAAATGAAATTGAAGCTCTCGCTCAAGATTTTGAGAAATTATCTGACGAGGCTTTACGAAATAAAACGATCGAATTGAAAGAAAAACTGGAAAAAGGACAATCAGTGGATGACCTGTTGGTTGAAGCATTTGCAACGGTTCGCGAGGCATCACGCCGCGTGACAGGAATGTTCCCATTTAAGGTGCAGCTCATGGGGGGGATCGCGCTCCATGAAGGCAACATCTCTGAGATGAAAACAGGTGAAGGTAAAACGTTGACATCAACGATGCCTGTTTATTTAAATGCTCTTTCTGGTAAAGGCGTCCACATTGTGACAGTCAACGAATATTTGGCAAGCCGTGATGCGGAGGAAATGGGCAAGATTTTTGAATTTCTTGGATTAACGGTTGGCTTAAACTTAAACAGTTTAGACAAAGATGAAAAAAGAGAAGCGTATGCCGCTGATATCACGTATTCAACAAACAATGAACTTGGCTTTGACTATTTACGAGATAACATGGTGCTTTACAAAGAACAAATGGTTCAAAGACCACTTCATTATGCCGTCATCGATGAGGTTGACTCCATCTTAATTGATGAAGCGAGAACACCTCTTATTATTTCGGGACAAGCAGCGAAATCGACGAAACTTTACGTACAAGCAAATGCTTTTGTACGTACATTAAAAATAGAAGACGATTTCACGTATGATATTAAGACAAAAAGTGTACAGCTGACAGAAAGCGGAATGACGAAAGCGGAAAAAGCATTCGGCATCGAGAACCTGTTTGATGTCAAACATGTCGCGCTTAACCATCACATCGCTCAGGGCCTGAAGGCACATGTTGCGATGCAAAAAGACGTTGATTATGTCGTGGAAGATGGCCAAGTCGTCATTGTTGACTCCTTCACAGGACGTTTGATGAAAGGACGCCGCTATAGTGAAGGTCTGCATCAAGCCATCGAGGCAAAAGAAGGTCTTGAAGTGCAGAATGAAAGCATGACACTTGCAACGATTACGTTCCAGAACTACTTCCGTATGTATGAAAAGTTATCTGGTATGACAGGTACAGCGAAAACGGAAGAAGAGGAATTCCGTAACATTTACAACATGCAGGTTGTGACAATCCCGACCAATAAACCAGTGGTTCGTGATGACAGACCTGATTTAATTTACCGCACAATGGAGGGTAAATTTAAAGCAGTGGCTGAGGATGTTGCCCAGCGTTATATGACAGGGCAGCCAGTTCTTGTTGGAACGGTTGCTGTTGAGACATCTGAGCTCATTTCTAAACTGCTCAAAAATAAAGGCATTCCTCATCAAGTGTTAAACGCGAAAAATCATGAACGTGAAGCACAAATTATTGAGGAAGCTGGTCAAAAAGGTGCCGTCACGATTGCGACAAACATGGCGGGTCGTGGTACAGACATCAAGCTTGGTGAAGGTGTGAAAGAACTGGGCGGTCTGGCTGTTGTTGGGACAGAGCGTCATGAATCACGCCGTATTGATAACCAGCTTCGTGGACGTTCTGGTCGTCAAGGAGACCCAGGGATTACACAATTTTATTTATCCATGGAAGATGAATTGATGCGCCGATTCGGTGCAGAGCGGACGATGGCGATGCTTGATCGCTTTGGCATGGATGACTCGACACCAATACAAAGTAAAATGGTATCTAAAGCCGTTGAATCTTCTCAAAAACGTGTTGAGGGGAACAACTTTGATTCCCGTAAGCAGCTTCTACAATATGATGATGTGCTGCGTCAACAGCGTGAAGTGATCTACAAACAGCGCTTTGAAGTGATCGATTCTGATAACTTGAAATCGATTGTCATCAATATGATTCAATCCTCTATTGAGCGGGCTGTTGGATCCTATACACCGAAAGAAGAGCTTCCAGAAGAGTGGAAACTAGATGGTCTTGTTGAATTAATCAACACGAACTATTTAGATGAAGGAGCCATTACGGTCAAAGATATCTTCGGTAAAGAAGCAGATGAAATCACGTCCTTCATCATGAATCGTATTAAAGAGAAATACGATGCAAAAGAAGAAACATTTGGCGATGAACAAATGCGTGAATTTGAAAAAGTCATCGTCCTTCGTGCGGTAGATTCGAAGTGGATGGATCACATTGATGCAATGGATCAGCTGCGTCAAGGCATTCATTTACGTGCGTATGCACAAACGAATCCGCTTCGTGAATACCAAATGGAAGGATTTGCGATGTTTGAGCATATGGTGGCTTCAATTGAAGATGATGTAGCCAAATATGTCCTAAAATCAGAAATCCAAAACAACCTAGAACGTGAAGAAGTTGTTCAAGGGCAAACAACGGCTCATCAGCCTCAAGAGGGTGATGAGGAGAAAACAGTGAAGAAGAAGCCGGTACGTAAAGTTGTGGACATTGGGCGTAATTCACCATGTCACTGCGGAAGCGGCAAGAAATATAAAAATTGTCATGGGAAGACAGAATAAGTAATGGGAAGAGGTGAAAACCTCTTTCTATTCATGTCAGCCCCCATACATCTATGAGGTGAAGGATATGGAATTAGTAGAAATTAGACAAGAGCTTGAAAATATGGCTAGCAGGCTAGCTGATTTTAGGGGGTCTCTTTGACCTAGAAACAAAGGAAGCCAAAATCGCAGAACTTGAAGCGACGATGTCAAAGGCTGATTTTTGGAATGATCAGCAAAAGGCGCAAGGTGTCATTAATGAAGCCAATGCACTGAAGGATTATGTCAATACATATCATGAGCTCAGTGAGTCACATGAAGAGCTGCAAATGACGCATGACTTATTAAAGGAAGATTATGACGAGGAGCTTCATGTAGAGCTTGAAAAAGAGCTGAAGAACTTAACGAAGCAGTTTAATGAATTTGAGCTGCAGCTTCTTTTAAGCGAACCATACGACAAAAACAATGCCATTCTTGAGCTTCACCCAGGTGCAGGCGGTACTGAATCACAGGACTGGGGTTCTATGCTCCTGAGAATGTACACTCGCTGGGCGGAGCGCAGAGGCTTTAAGGTAGAAACACTTGATTATCTTCCTGGCGATGAAGCTGGAATTAAGTCTGTGACATTGCTGGTCAAAGGGCATAATGCCTACGGTTACTTAAAAGCTGAAAAAGGTGTCCATCGTTTGGTGCGTATTTCTCCTTTTGATTCATCTGGCCGTAGACATACATCCTTCGTTTCCTGTGATGTCATGCCAGAATTCAATGAAGAAATAGATATTGATATTCGTACAGAGGACATTAAGGTTGATACGTATCGTGCAAGCGGTGCAGGTGGCCAGCACGTCAATACGACGGACTCTGCGGTTCGTATCACACACATTCCAACAAATGTCGTGGTGACATGCCAAACAGAAAGATCACAAATCAAAAACAGAGAACGTGCAATGAAAATGCTGAAATCGAAACTCTATCAAAAGCGAATCGAAGAACAGCAGGCAGAATTGGATGAAATCAGAGGAGAACAGAAAGAAATTGGCTGGGGCAGCCAAATTCGCTCTTATGTATTCCACCCATATTCTCTTGTGAAAGACCATCGAACCAATACGGAGATGGGAAATGTTCAAGCGGTCATGGATGGAGATTTAGATTCATTTATCGATGCTTATTTACGTTCGAAATTATCATAAAAACTCGGCTTCTTGCTGGGTTTTTTTAATTGTGAGAAAATATAATGAATATAAAGGAATACATACGCCATACTGACTCTATATCCTTTGTATGATGAAATTAGCAAATAAAGGGGGAAATACTTTGGGATTAAAACCATTACAAGAGACGTGGGATTTAGATGCCTTTTTTAAAGGAGGCAGTTCTTCACCAGAATTTATGACATACTTGCAGCACATTCAGCAGCTGCTAGATGAATTACGCCAAAAGGTGGATGCCTTTTCAAAAGAAGATACACACATTGAAAGCAGGTTAACATCTGTCCTTGACACGTATGAAACCACATATAAAAAACTGTCTCAAGCAGGTTCATTTGTATCTTGTCTACAATCTCAAAATACAAAGGATATGAAGGCAGGCAGTCTTCGAGGGAAGATTGCCAAGCTGGAAGCCGAACTAGGAACCATTCTTGCGCTGCTTGATCAAGCGCTTGCTGCAATTCCTTCGAACAAGTGGGAAGAACTGATGAATGCAGAAGCCTTCTCAGATGTTCGCTACATATTAAATGAACGCAGAGAGCGTGTGAAGGATCAACTTCCTGTTGAACAAGAAACGTTGATTCAAAAATTAGCCGTAGATGGATATCACGCATGGGATGAGCTTTATTCTAGCTTAGTGAATAAGATTTCCATTCCATTTGAGCAAAATGGTGAAACGCAAATGATTTCTGTCGGCCAAGCGGAAAATGCGATGGATGATTCAGATCGTGAAGTCAGAAAGGCTGTTTATCATAACCTAGAGCATGCATGGACGCAGGATGAACATTTATTTGCAAGCACGCTCAATCATCTCGCTGGCTTTCGTTTGCAAGTGTATGAAGCTAGAGGCTGGGATCATATTTTAAAAGAGCCGCTTGATATTTGCCGGATGAAACAAGAAACCCTTGATGCAATGTGGTCTGTGATTGATGAACATAAGCAGCCATTCATTGATTACCTACAGCGTAAAGCTGACATGCTTGGGGTTGATAAGCTGAGCTGGTTCGATGTTGGGGCGCCTATTGGCAGTGAGACCAAAATTTATCCTTATCAAGAAGCAGCTGCTTTTATTGTGAAACATTTCGCTGGATTTGGAGAAGAGCTTGCTGCCTTTACGGAAAAAGCCTTTAATGAACGCTGGATAGAAGCTGAGGATCGTCCAAACAAACGTGTAGGCGGCTTTTGTACAAATTTCCCTGACAGCGGAGAATCGCGCATTTTTATGACCTTTTCAGGAAGTCCATCCAATGTTGCGACACTAGCGCATGAACTTGGTCATTCGTTCCATCAGGAAGTGATGCAGGATGTTCGCATTCTCAATCGTAAATATGCGATGAATGTAGCTGAAACGGCGTCGACATTCGCAGAAATGATTGTGGCTGATGCTTCATTAAAAGAGGTGGCAAATGAAGAGGAGCGTCTCAGTTTGTTAGAGGATAAGCTGCAGCGGAGTGTGGCGTTCTTCATGAACATTCAATCTCGTTTCTTATTTGAACAGCGCTTTTATGAAGAGCGTAAACATGGAGAAGTGCCGGCTGACCGGCTAAATGAGCTGATGGTAGAAGCGCAGAAGGAAGCTTTCGGGGACTCTTTAGATGAATACCATCCGCATTTCTGGGCATCTAAACTGCATTTCCATATTACAGGTGTACCATTTTATAATTTCCCTTATACATTTGGTTACATGTTCTCGCTAGGTATTTACGCAAAAGCATTGCAGGCTGGTACATCGTTTGAAGAGAAATACATCGCCTTATTAAAGGATACAGCTTCAATGACAGTAGAAGATTTAGCATATAAGCATTTAGGCGTCGACCTCACCCAAAAAGCATTTTGGGAAGAAGCTATTTCTCTGGCAGTAGCAGATGCCGAAGAGTTTTTAGAAGCGACGAAAAAATAATAAATGAAAAGCTTTCCATTACGGGAGCTTCAGATTGTTGACAAAGGGCTAAAATGAACTTTATTTTAGCCCTTTGTCTTCTTTTCAGTGTGATAGAAAACCTTTGTCGTCTAGGAAGGACGAGTACTGGAGCGAATGTGACATTCGTGAGCACCGGCACGCAGGACTGACACCGATTGCCAGGGTCTGTTTACACGCTGAGCCCTCCATTACGGGAGATTTTTTGCTGGCTTTAACCATTCAATCACCCTCTGAATGATCTCTTTTTGCTGTGCTAGGGCTGGAATATCAGCAGGCTGATCACCTTTTTGTTTGCCGTACATGCCAAATTGCGCATGATTCCCTCCTTGTATCTCATGGTACACCGTTTGAGAGGGGAGCTGTTTTTTCGACTGCTTGATTTTCTCTTGTGTCGCTAGCCCATCCTTTTCGCTTGATATAGATAGTACCTTGAAGGACGCTTGTTTCAGATCATCTGATGCTGGATAGGAAGCAAGGAAAAAGAGTCCGTCCAGCTTGCTTTGGTTTTTTTCTGCATACATAGCGGCAGCTGTCCCGCCAAGTGAATGACCGCCAATATACCAGTGTTTGATGGCTTGATGATCCTTGATGATGTCCTGTGCTTTCTTTGTATTGAAGATCGCAAAGGAAAACGGCATCTTGGGGATAAAGACAGAATAGCCTTTTTTCATTAGCGCATCCCCTATATAGGCGTAAGCAAGTGGTTCCACCTTTGCCCCGGGATAGAGAATGATGCCTGTATCGCTTTTTGAAGCCTCAAATGCATAAACCCCATTTTTATGTTCCACTTGCTCGATGTTCACTTGCTTTTTTAATCCTTCGGATGGTCCATACGTAAAGCGGCTCCATGTATAGAAGGCACCAAAAGCTAAGATCATCAGTACAAGTAATGTAATGCCAGTAATCTGCAGTATTTTCTTCATCGCATGTCCCTTCTTCTCATGTACATATTAAATATACCATCACTTTCTCTCATGCCAACCGCCGAATACGCTGATCCGGCTGTGTGATAAAGTATTAATCCATTAGCACTGCATTTGGCTGTTATTTACATTCTGTATAGGAGGGCTTAAAATAGGGGTGCATTCAGAAGTAACGGAGGAAGAAAGACATGAAGCAGGGACATCACTCTCAATTTTTGATCGAAGTGAAAAATTATCTGTTCATTTTAATAGGATCAGCCATCGTGGCGATTGGATTTAATACGTTATTATTACCGAATCAGATAGCCGCTGGGGGTGTGAGCGGAATTAGTACCATTATGCAGTCATTCGGTTTTGAAGCGGCATATGTGCAGTGGGGACTTAATATTCCGCTGTTTATCGCTGGTTTTTATTTATTAGGCGGTACATTTGGTGTGAAAACACTCGTTGGCTCTATTTTTTTACCTTTGATGGTGTTCTTAACAAGACAAATTGCTCCTGTAACACATGAAGCACTGTTAGCAGCCATTTTTGGTGGAGTGGTGATTGGAATCGGGATAGGGCTCGTGTTCCTCGGGAATGGATCAACGGGTGGAACGGCACTCGCTGCCAAAATCATTAATAAATATACAGGACTGACGCTTGGCACATGTTTAGCGATGATGGATGGCCTGATTGTCCTCGCTGCCATGACTGTTTTTGGAATCGAAGAAGGACTTTACGCTGTCATTGGTGTATTTATCTCGAGTAAAACAATTGATGTGGTACAGGCCGGCTTCAGTCATTCGAAAATGGCAATGATCATTACAGGGCATGAGGATGAGGTCAGACAAGCGGTTTTTGATCAAATTGACCGTGGTGTGACGAAGATCTCGGCAGTCGGAGGATATACCGATCATGACCGTCCGATTCTCATGTGTGTCGTTGGGCAAACACAATTCACAAAGTTGAAACAAGTCGTGAAAGCAATCGATGCATCAGCATTTGTCATCGTGATGGACGCAAAAGAGGTGCTTGGTGAGGGTTTTAAAAGGGCGTAAACAAGGATATAATAGCGTTGACCAAATGATTGTAAGGGAGGGAAATAGATGAAAAAGAGCGGATTAACACTTCTATTTGTGGCCATGTTTTTTGTACTTGCGGCTTGTGGAGGAAATTCAAGCAGCAGTGACAAAGAAGGAAGTAAGAGTACTTCTACTATGAGCAGTGGGGAGGAAGTTTATCAGCAAAACTGTATTGGCTGTCATGGGAAAGATTTATCTGGCGGCGGCGGACCAAGCCTGAAAGAAGTAGGGAAGAAATATAACGAAAGCCAAATCGCAGACATTGCACAGAACGGTAAAGGGTCTATGCCAAGCGGGATGGTAGATGAGAAGCAAGCGAAAGAAGTCGCAAAATGGCTTTCAGAGAAAAAATAAAACCTTTGTCTAATCGACAAGGTTTTATTTTTTTATATGTAGAAAAAGACTTTTGAATAGTATGAAAGCGTATTATATTAAGTTTTATTTAAAAAATAAGGGTAAAAAGGCATGTTTTTCGGTTTTTGTTATTCTATTTACCTTTTATTTATAAGTTTTGAAATATAAATGTAATACCATTGCGTCGATTCATGACGTATAATTGGAGTTGTTGAAATTTAGATGATCATTTTTTTCATCTTTTTGGATGAAAAGGACATAAATTGCTTGTACGTATCGAAGGGTATGTGCGTGACCATACATAACGTTTTTTGACGATAAGTGTCAAAACATCATGATAAGCTGTTAGTCAGCGAATAAGAAAAGATTAGGTGATTACATGATTGAAATGAAGGAAGTCTACAAGATCTATCCTAATGGCGTAAAGGCGATCAATGGAATCAATGTCTCTATCCATCCAGGAGAATTTGTGTATGTTGTTGGTCCCAGTGGTGCTGGTAAATCCACTTTCATCAAAATGATGTATCGTGAAGAGAAGCCAACCAAAGGGAAAATCTTAATTAATAACAAAGATTTAGGCTCGATTAAGGAAAAAGAAATTCCTTATGTGAGAAGAGAAATCGGCGTGGTATTCCAAGATTTCAAACTGCTGCCGTCCCTCACAGTGTTTGAGAACGTGGCATTTGCTCTTGAAGTTATTGGTGAACAGCCAAGTATCATTAAGAAAAAAGTGCTTGATGTACTCGATTTGGTGCAGCTAAAGCACAAAGCGCGCCAATTTCCTGACCAGCTTTCTGGCGGTGAACAGCAGCGTGTATCTATCGCTAGATCGATCGTCAATAGTCCTGAGGTTGTCATTGCAGACGAGCCTACAGGAAACCTTGATCCAGATACATCATTGGAAATCATGAAGACACTGGAAGAGATTAATAACCGCGGTACAACAGTCGTCATGGCGACACACAACAAAGAGATTGTAAACAGCATCAAGAAACGCGTCATCGCAATCGAAGATGGTATGATTGTGCGTGACGAAGCAAGAGGGGAGTACGGAATTTATGATTAAAACTCTCTCGCGTCATTTACGTGAGAGCTTCCGTTCACTTGGAAGAAACACGTGGATGACATTTGCATCAATTAGTGCGGTTACTGTCACACTGATTTTAGTTGGGGTATTTCTTGTCATTATGCTCAACTTGAATAACATGGCATCGAACGCTGAAAAAGAAGTAGAAGTAAAAGTATTAATCGATTTAACGGCAAATCAAAAGCAGCAGGATGAATTAAAAGCAGAAATTGAAAAGATTCCTGAAATCAGTGATGTGAAATACTCATCTAAGGATGACGAACTAAAAGCACTGATTAAAAGCTTCGGTGAAAATGGACAATCTATGGGGCTTGTTGATCAAGAAAACCCATTAAACGATGCATTTATTGTGAAAACAACCGATCCTCACGATACACCAAAAGTAGCGAAAAAATTAGAAAACCTAAAGGGTACGTATAAAGTAACCTATGGAAAAGAAGAGGTCAGCCGACTCTTTAATGTGGTCGGAGTGGCTCGTAATGTCGGCATTGCGCTCATTATTGGGCTCTTATTTACAGCGATGTTCTTGATCTCCAATACGATCAAAATTACGATTTTTGCTAGACGGAAAGAAATTGAGATTATGAAGCTAGTAGGTGCAACGAACTGGTTTATCCGCTGGCCATTCTTCATTGAAGGATTACTGCTTGGTGTATTTGGTTCCATTATACCAATCGCTCTATTGCTTAGCACGTATCAATATGTTGTGGGCTGGGTGGCGCCGAGAGTACAAGGCTCATTTATTTCAATGCTTCCATATAACCCGTTTGTCTTTCAAGTATCACTGATTCTTCTATTGATCGGTGCATTCATTGGTGTGTGGGGAAGCTTAACGTCCATCCGTAAATTCTTAAAAGTATAAATATATCTTATTTGATGGCAGCACTCGAGGTTTCTATAGAAGGTGCGACCGGTTGATCCGATTCATCCGGTCGACTCTTCATGTCGACAGTTGTCATGGGAGGGGAATATCGTTTTGAAAAGAAAGCTGATGATGGCTGGAATGGCAGCGTTTATTGGAACAACGTGGCTATACATTCCAGGAAACGAAAATCGTGCATTCGCATACGAAGACCTAGATCAAAAACGTCAACAAATCGAAGAGAAAACATCAAAGACTGAATCAACTTTGAAGAAAAAGAAATCAGAGCTGGCAAAGCTTGAAAAGAAAGAAACAAAGCTAAAACAAGAGATTGAAAAGATTGACCAAAAGGTAAGTGCTGCAACTGAAAAGGTCGCTGAAAAGGAAAAAGAAGTCAAACAAACGAAACAAGAGATCAAGAAACTGAAAAAAGACATTCAAGTCATCAACGAGCGAATTGAAAAAAGAAAAGCGATTTTCAAAGACCGAATTCGTTCTATGCAAAAAAGCGGCGGTACGATCAACTATTTAGATGTGCTGCTAGGTGCTCGCAGCTTTAGTGATTTTGTCAGTCGTGTTGGAGCTGTCACAACGATTGTCGAAGCAGATAAAGACATGATTACAGAACATGAAAATGATTTAAAGCTGGTGGAGCAAAAAGAAGCAGAGCTAAATAATCAGCTAAGTGGACTTGAAACATCACTGAAAGAGCTTGAAGCCCTGAAAAAGGACCTATCCAAACAGCAAAAAGAAAAAGGAAAAGTCCTTGGTCATGTATCGGAAGAAAAAGAACATGCACATGATGAACTGGGCAAGCTTGAAAATGAAAAAGAAATTCTAGCGAATCAAAAAGCGGCTGTGAAGTCTGAGGAAGCACGCCGTCAAAAGGAAGAAGCTAAAAAAGCACAGCAAGCCGCTGCTAAAAAAAATGCACCTGCATCAAGTGGCGGGTCTGATCAAGTGTCAGATACACCAGCAAGCAGCTCAGGCTTCATTAAGCCGGCTGCAGGCCGATTCTCATCAGGCTTTGGTGGACGTTCTGGCGGACATCATTACGGATTAGATATTGCGGCAAAAGGCACCGTTTCTGTCGTTGCAGCAGCATCTGGAACAGTCACGAACTCAAGCTACTCGTCAAGCTACGGGAATGTTGTATTTATTACACACAACATCAATGGACAGACGTATCAAACGGTATACGCCCATCTGTCAACAAGAAGTGTTTCAACAGGGCAGAGAGTCGAGCAAGGACAATTCCTTGGGTATATGGGAAACACTGGTCAATCGCATGGCCAGCATCTTCATTTTGAACTTCATAAAGGATTATGGAATGGCGCAAAATCAAATGCAGTCAATCCAGCGCAATATATCCGCTAACAAAAAGCCGATAACGTGATGTTATCGGCTTTTTTAATCTAGATAAAATTAAAATAACAGCAGTAACCCGGCAATAATAGGGGTTAACAGTACAGCGGATTTCAATAAGACCTTCGGTGCAAGTCGTGTGAATTTCGCGCCAATAAATGCCCCTAATACTGTTCCAATTAAGATTTGAATCAGCAAAATAAAATCAACATAGCCCTCTGAAATATAACCAATTCCACCGCCAATGGAGATCGGAATAATGACAAGCATGGTCGTGCCAACAGCCTGTCTAATAGACAGCTTCAGCAAAATTAAAAGTCCCACTTGAATAAATGGGGCAGACCCAATACCGAACATGCCTGACAGCATACCTGATACAAGTCCTAAAATGATGCCCCTTGTCAGCAGCTGACGTGAAGAAAGCGGCTGCTGCTCTGCTTCTTCATTGAGGACAAATAATTTGATCATCATAAAAACAGCAGATAAAAAGAGCATACCGGCTGTTAAATAGTGCAAGCTTTCCTCTGGAATAAAAGGAGCAACCTTTGCTCCCGCAAAAGATGCAATACAAGCTAAAGCACCGACAATCAAACCAGATTTGAGCTGAATATTTCCTTCCCGGTAGTGACTGTAAGCACCTGATAATGTCGTAAATGCCATAGCGGCTAAAGACGTACCTAGTGCTGTATGGATTGGTACATCAAATATTAACGTAAGCAATGCGATGACAAAACCAGCCCCGCCAGCTCCTACAAATCCTAATAAAATTCCTAAAAAAAGCATAGTTAATATAATATACATTGCAAAGACTCCTTCTCGATCATAACAAAATAAAAATTACACCTAATGAAATGATTAGTCAAGCTTTCGCGGGAGAATGTCCTTACATGAAATCCCTTCTTCTGGCATATAATAACTCAGGTCATCAGGAAGAGTTGAAGAAGGAGGCCAAATATGAAAAAACAAATCGCATCTATTATGGTAAGTGTCGTTCTATTAATGAGTGCAGGGGTGATCACGCATAAAGAGGGGACTCATGCGGAGTCACCGAAAGCAGCTTCTGCAATGGCTGGACAAGCTCAATCAAGTGATCGGGCGAAAGAAAATGGAATGGAGAAAATCGAGAAAGCCTATGACCTCATTTCAAATGAATATGTAGAGGAAGTGGATCGCCAAAAGCTGCTTGAAGGCGCCATTCAAGGGATGCTTTCAACTTTAAATGATCCGTATTCAGTATACATGGACAAGCAAACTGCAAAACAATTTTCTGATTCGCTTGATTCCTCCTTTGAGGGAATTGGGGCAGAAGTAGGGATGGATGAAGGAAAGATCATTATCGTCTCTGCCTTTAAAAAATCCCCTGCAGCCAAAGCAGGTCTTAAGCCGAAAGATGAAATCATCAGTATTGATGGTGAGCCGATGAAAGAAAAAAGCTTAAACGATGCTGTGCTGAAAATACGAGGAAAAAAAGGAACGTCTGTCGCCTTGAAAATCAGACGAAACGGGATTGAAAAAGATTTAACATTCCATATCAAACGAGAAGAAATCCCGCTTGAAACAGTGACTTCCTCTATGAAAGAGGTAAATGGTCATAAAACGGGCTATATTGCGATTTCTAGCTTTTCTGAAGACACTGCGAAGGATTTCACGTCAAGCCTGGATAAGCTCGAGAAAAAGGGCATGGAGGGTCTTGTGTTGGATGTGAGAGGAAACCCTGGCGGCTATCTACAAAGTGTAGAAGATATTTTGAAGCATTTTATTACGAAGGATCAGCCATATATTCAAATCGCAGAACGGAACGGCGACCGAAAACGATATTTTTCAAAACGGAAAGAACAGAAACCTTACCCGGTCAACGTCTTAATTGATAAAGGCAGTGCATCTGCTTCTGAGATACTTGCTGGTGCAATGAAAGAAGCCGGAAAGTATGAAGTGGTTGGTGATGTCTCCTTTGGGAAAGGAACTGTGCAGCAGGCGGTTCCAATGGGAGATGGAAGTAATATTAAATTAACGCTGTATAAATGGCTGACACCAAAAGGGAATTGGATTCACAAAAAAGGTGTCGTGCCCACTATTGCGATTCATCAGCCAGATTACTTTACTGCCGGCCCGCTACAGCTAAAAGAACCGCTTCAGCTTGATATGAACAACGAAGAAGTTAGACAAGCACAGACGCTGTTAAAAGGGTTGTCATTTGATCCTGGCAGAGTAGATGGATACTTTGATGAAGAAACGAAAAAAGCCGTACTTGCCTTCCAAAGCACATATAATTTGGAAAAGTCAGGTGTTATTGATTTGAAGACAGCGAAAATGATGAACAAAATGGTGGATGAAGTAAAATCCTACGAAAAAAATGATCTCCAGCTGCAGACTGCACTAAAAGCACTATATCTTAAAAAATAAAGAGGCGAATAAAAGCCTCTTTTTTTTGGTTCATAAGTGTCACGAACATGTAATAATTTATTCTTAAAAATATATTATATCGAGAAATATGTTCATTTATTTTACAAAAAACATAACATTCCTTCGATTTTACCCGATAACATATTTATATAAGAGACTTTCTGTTGATTTAAACATGTCATGAAAATGAAACTTTTGAAAGTTGTATGTTACATAAATAATTCTTACAATAAAAAGTAGCACTCATTTTAAATATTTTATTTTTTGCGGATATTCAGCTTGAGCTTTAAGCTGTACCGAGGTTTGCGCTTTTCTTAAAAGAACTAGTAAATGGGGGTACACAATTGAAAAGGGCAAGTATTGTGAGAGAGAAAAAATATTACGAGTTGGTAGAGGAACTTAAGAGTCGTTCGAAAGATGTGACGTTTTCCGCTACAAAGGCATTAAGTCTGCTCATGCTGTTAAGCAGATACTTGGTCAATTACACAACGGTAGAATCAGTCGACGAAATCGATGAAGACTGTGCTGAGATATACTTCAATTATTTAATGGATAATCATAAGAGACTTGGTATAAACTTAACCGACATCAAGAGGTCGATGCAGCTTCTCGGCGGCATACTAGATGTAGATGTGAATCACTATTTAAAAGATTTTTCACTGTCGAATGTCACACTTTGGATGAATCAGGAGAAATAAACCTGATGTCAAGCATCGATTTATTTGATAGAATAAGAGAAAATGCTTGACTTGGGCGGTGAACGATAATGAGCTCGGAGTGGATGGGAGCCGGATTAAAAGCGGTCGGTCTGTTTTTAATTCATCCTCTTTTTTATTTCATGATATTAATCAGTCTATTGTATGGCTACATCCGCGTAAAGCGGGAGAGAAAAGCGTTTCAAACAAGAATAGAAGATGTTTACGATGAGCTTAAATTTACATATTCAAAGGGATGGGTTTTAGGAGTTTGTCTATCCGTCATTTCAGTAGGCTTAGGGATTGCCCTCCCGCCTGGATTCATCGTGCTGATTGCAGCAATGACCATCGTATTCTCTTTATTCTTTAAGGCGAGTGCGCTTTCGTCTGCATACACACTCGGTTTCAGTTTTATTGCGGCACTTGGACTGATGTATTTCCAAGTGAGCCATTCTTGGCTTCCGCAGCTCTCAATGATGAATGCATCAGCCGTTGTCATTCTGCTAGGGCTCCTATTAATGACCGAGGGGATTCTAGCATACCGAACGGCGCATTTACGTACATCGCCTGCAATGGTGATGAGTGCGAGAGGACTTTTGATTGGTCAGCAGCGGGCAAACCGTCTGTGGCTTTTACCGCTTGTTTTGCTGATGCCGGCAGGTGAATTGACTTCTTCCCTGCCATGGTGGCCGGTGCTTCAAGTGCATGATCAAAGCTTTTCATTTATTTTGATTCCCTATATCATCGGCTTCGGCCAGCGGATTCAAGGATCGCTGCCAATTGTCAGTATTCAAATTACGGCTCGTCGCATTCTTATGCTCGGACTCGCTGTTGCCTTACTAGGTGCTGCAAGTATTTGGTTTGAGCCTATAGCTTGGGGAGCTGTTGTGATAGCGATTGTCGGAAGAGCCTTTCTTTCATGGAAGCAGAGGGTCAATGACAATGCTGCGCCGTTCTACTTCTCTAAGCGGAATCAAGGGCTGATGGTGCTTGGAATCATTCCGAATACACCTGCGGCTGATTTAAAGCTTGAGATCGGAGAAGTCATTACAAAGGTAAATGGAATTGAAGTCAAAACGGTTTCAGAATTTTATGAAGCTCTACAAACCAACCGTGCTCTGGCAAAGCTTGAGATCATTGGCTTAAACGGTCAGACAAGGTTTGAGAAACGCGCTTCTTACGAAGGAGAGCATCATCAGCTTGGCATCCTGTTTGTGAAGGATGATCCACAGCAAGAACCAACAGCGATTTCATCTTAAAAAAAAGCTGCTAGAGATGGCAGCTTTTTTCTTTTGTGCGTGTTTCTTTTCCGTATGATTCGCCCCATTCACGCATGGCGAAGATGATGGGCTTTAATGTATCTCCAAGAGAAGTCAGTGAGTATTCGACACGAGGGGGAACCTCCTCATAGACTTCTCTGTGAACAACACCGTCCTGTTCAAGCTCACGTAATTGTAGCGTGAGAACACGCTGCGAAATTCTTGGCAGAAGCCGGCGTAATTCGTTGTATCGTTTTGGACCGCAAGTCAAATGATAAAGGATGACTCCTTTCCATTTCCCTCCAATGACACTCGTTGTGACCGAAACAGGACAGCCATGATTCACAATGCTGACTGGATTGGATGGTGCACTCATCTTTACACTCCTTTCTAAGACGAAAATGGTGATAAACGAACATGATTGTACCTAACGAACAAAAATGTGCGTACTTGAATCGATGGAAGCTTTTCTTTTACCATAGAGATATCACATCACACATTCGGGCTGTTTGTTTTCTTATCATAACAATTTCTATATGAGAATGGAAAGAAATTGGATTGATGAAACACACACCCTATCTGTCAATAGAAAGGATGAATAAAATGCGAGACAAAGAGCAATTAAAAAAAGAAATCATTGACGCGTATGAGTTCCGGCACGCGACAAAAGAGTTTGACCCAGCGAAAAAGATTTCAGAGGATGATTTTGCGTTTATTTTAGAAACAGGAAGACTTTCCCCAAGTTCTGTAGGATTTGAGCCTTGGAAGTTCCTCGTCGTTCAAAATGAAGCTTTTAGAGAAAAATTAAAAGAGTATACATGGGGGGCGCAAAAACAGCTTCCAACTGCCAGCCATTTTGTGATCATCTTGGCAAGAACCGATGCCCGCTATGATTCAGCATATGCAGAATACATCAACAAGCAAATCAAAGGAATGACAGACGAGACGTTTGATATGGTAAAGGGACGCTACAAAGAATTCCAAGAGAACGATCTCCATTTGTTAGAAAATGACCGTACGCTTTTTGATTGGGCTTCAAAACAAACGTATATTGCCCTTGGAAACATGATGACAGCTGCTGCACAAATCGGCATTGATTCATGCCCAGTTGAAGGATTTAGCTACGATGAGATTCATCGTATTCTAGATGAAGAAGGATTGCTTGAGGATGGTCAGTACGACGTTTCTGTGATGGCAGCCTTTGGTTATCGTGTCACTGAGCCAAAACGCGGCAAAACACGACGTCCGATGGATGAAGTAGCTGTTTGGATTCGTTAATAGAGGCTGTCTGAAAAAGGATGTTGACAATTGCGTGGTTAGTCAGTATATTTAAAAAATAAAATCTTTGATGAATATATAAATTGACTATAAACGTTTTGACTTGAGAATAGTAGATGAACATCCGTTTTTTAAGAGAGCTGCGGGTCGGTGCAACGCAGTAAAACGAATCATTGAACTCGCTCAAAGAGCGGTAAGACTGAATGAATTGTAAGTCTTTACGTGTGACCTCCGTTATCGGGTTTTAAGTTGGATTCAGCTATAGCTGGATCAATAAGAGTGGTAACGCGGTTGCAGGGTCAGTCGTCTCTTCAAGGAGATGGCTGGCCTTTTTATATGCTTTTATCCTATATTTATCTGAAGATTCAAATTTAAAGGAGCTATAGAAAATGGAAAAGGAACATGTGCAGTTAAAACGAACAATGACGTCAAGGCATATTATGATGCTTGCGCTTGGCGGTGCAATCGGTGCCGGTCTGTTTAAAGGAAGCAGTTCTGCCATTGATATTGCAGGTCCTGCTGTCATTTTGGCATATATGATTGGTGGTCTTATTTTATTATTTATTATGCAAGGACTTGCCGAAATGACTGTTGCACGACCTGGTGCAAGAACATTCCGTGATTTAATTGAACCTGTGTTAGGAAAATATCCGGCCTATTTCTTAGACTGGATCTATTGGAAAATGTGGGTGCTGAACATTGCAGCAGAAGCCATTGTGTCTGCGATCTTTATTCAGTACTGGTTCCCGCAAATGCCGATTTGGACGCTTGTGTTAATCATTTCACTTGTAGTGACATTGATCAATGTTTGTTCAGTCAAAATGTTTGCTGAGACAGAGTACTGGTTAGCTTCCATTAAAATTGCAGTCATTATTTTATTTATTATCATTGGGGTAACGATGCTGTTTGTCTCATTCGGACAGCATGCAGCACCGGGATTATCCAACTTAACCGACCACGGTGGGTTTTTCCCTAATGGAACTGGCGGCTTAATTGCGGCAATGCTGGTTGTAGTGTATTCCTATGGCGGAACTGAGATGATTGGGGTTACATTAGCGGAAACAAAAAACCCTGAAAAAGTCATCCCAAAGGCCATTCAAAGTACATTTGTACGAATCATCGGTTTCTATGTACTGCCGTTCTTTATCATTGTCAGCTTAATCCCTTGGAATCAAGTGAACAATGAGCAAGTGAGTCCATTCGTCACAGTGTTTGCAACAATTGGCGTGCCGTATGCAAGTGACATCATGAACGGTATCATTTTACTAGCGATCTTGTCTTCTATGAACTCTGGACTGTATGCTTCATCAAGGGTCCTTTATACGCAGGCGATGGATGGGCGTATATGGAGAGGCTTCTCCAAGCTATCAAAACAGCAGGTGCCTGTCAGAGCAATCCTTGTGTGTACATCCACATTGTATGCGGCGGTATTGATTTCTCTTTTTGTGGGAAGTCAAACCTTTAATTATTTGATGGGATCTTTAAGTTATACAGTCTTATTCATCTGGTTTATCATTGCTGTTGGTCATTTGAAATCTCGAAGCGTAGCAGAACCAGGGGGATATCGCGTCAAGCTGTATCCTTTCACAACATGGTTTTCTGTGATTGCGATCATGGCCATTTTTATCGGCGTTGTGTCAACAACTCCAATTGTACAAACGATGGTCACAATGGGCATTTATCTCATCATTACACTTTCTTTCTTCATCAACAGAAAGCGGTTTGAAACAGCCGCTTAATACAAAAAAGCGTGCTGGACCTTATCAAGAAGGTCTCGCACGCTTTTTTTAATGCTGTTTGTAGTGCTTGAAATGAACAGGGGATTGAACCGGGTGCGGCTTTGCTTGAAGCCCGTAGCTCTCCTTGACGATATAAAGCGGCCGGTCCTTCGCTTCATCGTAGATTCGGCCAATATACTCTCCGATCATTCCCAGCATGAAGAGGATGATGCCGCTAAAGAACAGCTGAATGACAATTAATGAACTCCAGCCAGTAATCGTGCTTTTGGTAAAAAGCTTTAAGTACAAAACAAGAAACATAGAAATGAATCCAATAGCAGAAAGGGCAATGCCTGCCACACTGGCTAGTTTTAAAGGTTTATAGGAGAAAGACGTAATTCCGTCCATCGAGAGCTTGAGCATCTTTTTGAGAGGATACTTCGTTTCTCCTGCTAGCCGCTCATCTCGAACGTATTCTACCGCAATTTGTTTGAAGCCGACCCAGCTGACTAAGCCGCGGACAAATGGGTTTTTCTCGCGTATTTTTCTCATTTCATGACACACCTTACGATCCATCAACCTGAAGTCACCTGTGTCGATGGGAATGTCTACTTCGGTGATTTGACGTAGAACCCGATAGAAAAGGGAGGCGGTGTACTTTTTGAAAACCGATTCGCCTTTTCGTTTGGTGCGGACGGCGTAGACCACTTCATAGCCTTCCTTCCATTTTGCGATCATTTCTAATATCAATTCAGGCGGATCTTGTAAATCTGCATCGATCACCACGATGGACTGACCCTTTGCGTAATCCATGCCAGCTGTGATCGCAATTTGATGTCCAAAATTACGAGAAAAATCAATGAGTCTCACATTCGGATCTGTTTGGCAATATCCTTTAATCAGCTCAGCTGTTCGATCCATACTGCCGTCATTGACGAAGAGAAGCTCATATGCTTCTCCCGTCGAATCCATGACGGTTTTGAGCCGCTGATAAGATTCATGGATGACAAGTTCTTCATTATAAACTGGGACAACAATCGAATATTGTATGCTTTTTTCCATCAGCCATTTTCCTCCTTTTGATAGATGAATGAATCAACGGATAGTTCGTAAAGGGTGCCACTCTCCATTCCGCCCATTCGTCCATTTGACTGATCAGGTTGTTCAGATTGCTTGCTGTCAGTGCTGCCTGTTTGTTGTTTCGTTTTGGATGTAGAAGTGTTCTGCCATTTAGAAGAAGCCACTTCTTTGCCGTTTTTCTGAATCCAGTTCAGAATGTCTGAGCTTCCGCCTCTCATACCAGAGAGATAGAAGTATTTGATTTTTCCGTCTTTGACGAGCTGTTTAAATTCGCTAAGCGTTAAAATGTTATCGGAGCCACTAAATCCACCTAATGCCATAACCGCTTTCCCTGTCTTAATAATGTAAGGGGAAGCTGTGGTTGCATCTGTTGTACCAAACAGGAAGGCTTCCCCTGTATTGTTTTTCTCAAGGTAGCTGATCAGCTTCTCATTCACCTGGGAACCCATAATGCCACTTGAAGTTGCAAGCTGAGGACCAGCCTCTGGCAGCATGCTGTTTCCTCCATAAAGAAGAGGTGTGCTTGCCCAGAACAGTGGTGCGATCAGCATGCCAAGGATGGCGATGAGAGACGCCAGTTGTTTTAGCTTTTCTTTTCCTTTTATCAATAGCAGGGCAAGGACGGATCCAACGCCAATGAGACCGACCGCAATGCTTAATCCAAAACCAATCGTGCTTGTAAAGGTGGATAAGATAAAGACTTCAAATGATGTTGTTACCAAAATAGCAATCGGAAGCAGCCATTTTTTAAAGCCGGTTCCTGTTTGGAATAATTGAGTCATAGAGGCCCAGCCTGCTCCAGCTAATACGGCAATTGGCGGTGCCAGCATGATTAAATAATAGTGGTGGAAAAATCCAGCTACACTGAAAAATCCAGCAACGGGTATTAGCCAAGCTAACCAAAATAGTGTTTCTTTTTGTTTTGTATTGAGACGTCTTCTTTCAAATGCTGTTGAGAGGAAGATACCAATAGCGCCAAAGAGTGCAAATGGAAGCAGCCAGCTGATTTGATCGGACAGTTCAGATTGGAACAGACGTAATGGACCTTTTGTTCCTGTACCAAACATGCCAGAACCATTTCCCATTTTTCCGCCATCACCATTAGGCGGGCCATCACTACTTCCATCTCCAGAAGGCATATCAGGTGGTGTCGTGCCATTTGTACTGCTTGGCGGTCCTTGCATAGACGGCTGTCCCTGACCGGAAGATTGATTTGAGCTGTCTGAGCTGCTTTGATTTCCATTAGATGGCGGCTGAGGCATGGTGGATAAATCATTATCGTTTTGCTGATCACCCTGCTGTGAAGTTGGTTGACTTCCACTCTCACTTGAGCCGCCGCCCATTCCGCCAGACTGTTGACCAGTCAGCCGCTGGAGACCGTTGTAGCCAAAGGCTAGTTCTAATGCAGAATTGGATTGACTTGATCCCATATAAGGGCGATTGTCTTTTGAGGTGAGATCAACGGCTATCGACCACGAAGCAGATACACCTAAAAGAACAATCATTGAAATCATCAGTGAAAGCAATTTTTTCTTCCATGTCGTGCGATAAGCTATGATGTAAAAAAGGATGAGTGCTGGTACGATCATATAAGCTTGCAGCATCTTTGTATTAAATCCGACGCCGATCATTGCAAATGAAGCGATCGCCCAAAGCACTTTTTGCTGTTTCACAGCCTTGAACATCATTCCTGTTGCTAGTAAAAGGATAAAAACAAGTAAGCTGTCAATGTTATTTGTACGAGATACAGCGACTGCGATTGGTGTACAAGCCATAATGAGTGCAGCCAGTCTTGCAGCGGCCTGACCAAATGTAGGTTTGACAAGACGGTAGATTAAATAAACAGATCCAATGCCAGCCAAAGCTTGAGGCAAAATCACACTCCATCCATGTAAACCAAAAATTTTGGCACTGATCGTTTGCAGCCAGAAGGTGAGCGGTGGTTTATCCACCGTGACATACCCTGCTGGATCAAATGAAGCAAAGAAGAAATTATGCCAACTTTGCATCATACTTGTGACAGCGGCAGTATAATACGCATTCACCGTATCATCTTTCCAAATGTGATAAATGTTTAAGATGGCAGATAAGATCAATATGAAAAATAAATAAATATCAAATTTCTGAAAACGTCTGATCAAAAGCATGTCACTCCTTTTTCTTAACTTGAAAAAAGTGTAACAAGCAAATATGAATAAATTGTTAATAAAAAAAGACCAATTCTTTATGTTTTAGTGGAATAAAAACAGCTCTTGTTGAAAAGAACTGTTCAAGTTGTATACATATGCTATTGATACTGATCTATAAGAGAAAGGAGAGGTTCCAAATGAGAGTATGACAAGATCTGTGATTTGTTATTGAGTAGGCAAGCTCTCATTGAATGAAGCATTAGGCAGCTGAATGATGGCTGTTGTTCCGAGTCCGGGCTTAGATTGAATAATGAATATGCCATGATGTTTTTTGATAATTTGATAGACAATAGCTAGTCCAAGCCCAGAGCCGCCATCCTTTCTCGTACGTGCTTTATTTACTCGATAAAATCGCTCGGAAACATGCGGTAGATCTTCTTTTGGAATGCCATTGCCTTCGTCCGTCACTCTCAATTCAGCCGTGTTTTGCTGAACATGTAATTCAATCGAAATTGACTTCCCAGATGGAGTGTAATGAATGGCATTGTCCAGTAAATTACGGACCACTTGTTGTAGGCGATCGCTATCACCATAAACAATACAATCCTCTTCAAGTGTCCGTTTGAGAGAAATGCCTTTTTGATTAGCGATGATTGCCATTTGATCAAGAACATCATGGATAAGCTGTGCAAAGACGATTGGCTCCGTCGTTAGTGGATAAGAATCCCCCTCTAACTGCGCAAGGTCTAAAAGATCGTGAACAAGCCGGCTTAAACGTGTGGCTTCATCTTGGATGATTTGCATTCCTTTTTTTTGATCAATGACGCCCTCTTCAATTCCTTCTGCATATCCTTTCATATAACTTAAAGGAGTCCTAAGTTCGTGAGACACATTCGCAAGAAATTCTCTGCGGTGCTGTTCAACCTTTTCGAGGGTAGAAGACAGTTTATTAAAGGAACGGCTAAGCTGATTTAACTCATCCCCTTTTTTAGTCACAGCCATGCGTTTTGAAAAATCACCAGATTCCATTTCCATTGCAATTTCTTTCATTTTATTAATCGTCCGCACGACTTTATTGGAACTCTTATATCCGATAAAGAAAATCAGCAGAAGGATAAATAAAATGGATACGCCAAGTGTCAATCTGATTTGGACAAATGGCTCATAAACATCGGATAAGGGCATCGAGAGAAAAATTGTCCCCGATAGATCATCTTTGTTTGAGAAAACAGGGATGGCGATACCGAGAATATCTTGATGAAACTGTGGATGTTCTCTAATTAACACGACGGTTTCCCCTTGAAGAAGCTTTTGGCGTTCCTTGAACGTGATGAGGTTATCATTGGTGTTCGTATCAAAAGGGATACCACTTGAAAGCTCCATTGGGTCATCTGTGAAAATAATGTTCGCCTCACTTGAGCCATTTGCCCATTCGATTCTATTGGTAAAATACGTGTCTTTACCGTGTTTGTGATAGATTTCTGCCAGCTTCTTTCCTTGTAAACTTAAGGAGTCAATTTGTTTATCAATATATAAGTGCTGATATAAATAATAGGTAAGTGCGAGGGCTGAGGCTGCAACAATTCCGGTAACTGCAAGGATTAAGAAGAGTACTTTCTTTTTAATGGATAATGGCTTCATTCGTCCTCCTCAAATTTATAGCCGACACCCCAAACGGTTTTAATGTGCCGTTCCGCTCCCTTTAATTTCAGTCGTAGCGTTTTAATATGTGTATCGACTGTTCTTAAAGAACCACTGGTTGAGTGTGATTCCCACAATTTTTGATAGAGTTGTTCACGGGAAAACACGTGGCTTTGATTAAGCAGAAGAAACATGAGTAAATCAAATTCTCTTCTTGTTAAATTAATGGGCTCTTGATGGAGGTAGACTTGTCTGCCATCTTGATCTATCTCCAAGTCGCCGATCTGCATTCGGCTGCGCTTTAGCGAAAGACCCCTAATTCGTCTTAAGGTCGTTTCAATTCTTGCTGCAAGCTCACGCAGACTGAAGGGCTTCATGATGTAGTCATCTGCTCCAATTTCAAGCCCTCTAATTCGATCCTCCTCATAACTTCTAGCTGTTAAAAATAATATGGGGATTTGGGATGTTTGCCTGATACGCTGGCAGACTTCGAATCCATCCATATCAGGCATCATGATATCCAATACAACAAGGTCAACGGGTTCCTTTTCAAGCTGACGTAAGGCATCCATTCCATTATTTGAAGTGATAATATGAAAGCCTTGTTTTTGCAAAAAGGAGCCGATTAACTCAAGCATATCTAACTCATCATCTACTATTAAAATATGCATCTGTTCTTTCATTTTTTTTCCTCCAACACGATAGCATAAGGCCCTGATGGGACATTCAGTCGATTTTTCATCATAAATGTATGTTTATCGATGACTGATACTGAATTGTCATCTAAGTTACTTACATATATTGATGCGGTATCGGCGGTGATATAATTCGGATTTTGACCGGTTTCAACAGAAGCAAGCTGCTTATTCGTCTCTGTATCTACTTTGTATAGCGTATGGTCTCCATGACATAGTACATATAAAGTAGAGGAATCTTTCTCTGAGAAAAATGCAACTGGCATGACGCCTAGTTTGATTTCGCGCTGCTTTTTACCTGTTTTAGGGTCGTAAGCAAAAATGCTTTTATTTAAGGTGCCAGGTTTACCGTGTCCGCCAATCCAAATGGAATGTCCATCAAAATGAATGCCAGAAGGCCTTTCTAGTACAGAAATCGTACGTGTATTTTTTTCTTTTTCAATATCTATGACTGAAACTGTATGACTTTCTGCATTTAAAACAAACAAAGTTCCTGAAGAAGAAAGCGCCATAGAAGAGGGTGATTTTCCGGTCTTCACAGTGGCTTTTATTTTTTTGCTCTGTGTATCAATAAAATAAACGACATTCTTCTTTGAATCCGCTACAAGTAAGGTGTGAGAAGCTGCATCATATGTAAGTGAAGTCAGCCCTTTATTCACGTCCATATAATCTGTTGCTGTTCCTTTTTTTAAATTGATTTCTATAAGGGATTGTTCTTCTTTACTTGTCGCAATGATGACGTCTTTGTTGATTTGAATGAGATCAGTGAGTGGATGTTTTAAATCAACGGAAGAGACAATTTTATTCTTTTGTAAATCAACAATTGAAAAGGAGGCTTTTTTTAATTGAGAAATCACAGCGACAGATTGCGCGCTGCCAGGTGGCGTAAATTGCTGGTCTTTTCCGCAGCCTGACAGGAAAATCAGTAGAGCTGACAAACAGATCAAATAATATTTCAAACGTTCCATCCTTCCGCTCCTTTGCGTCCTCTATTTTCAAAAAGCATACCACAAAAATTGTGAAAAAAAATCGAAGTTATTATTGCTGGAAGATATGAAAAAAAGCTTTTAGATGGGGAAGTGGGACAATTTTCAGCTGAAATCCCTTTTTCGTCTAATCATATGACATTTTTCTATCTATAAAAGATGATTTTCACGGTTTGATTATCATGATCTTTATAGCTTACAGTGATACAAATATCAAAACTCCCCCGCCCTAAATGAACATAGAGCGAAGGGAGTCATTAGGCAGAATGTCCCGATGATGGAGAGGTGGATTTTGTTTTTACGCGTTGAGATAAAAGGAAACCAAGGATACCCGCGCCCATTAATACAATAAATAGAGCTTGAAAACCACTTATGATACCAATCAATGTAGACGATATGATACTCCCAAAATATCGAAAGGTAGAGAATATACCAGATGCCGAACCAGATAAGTTTTGATCAACGGATGTTAAAGAAGCCATCTGCATACTGGTCATACCAATTCCTGATGAAATTCCACCTGCGACTAATGTGATAATGAGAAGTGGTAAACTTGGGTAACTGCTTAGTGTGATAAGCATGATGCCTGATAAAGTAAGGCAGAGAAATGAAAATCGAATCATTTTTTTTGCGCCTTTTATCGGATGGAGCTTTGCTCCGAGCAAGCCGCTAATAGACATACAAAGTGAAAAGACAGAAAGAATAATACCGCTATGTGTGTGAGAAAGTGCAAGTTGTTGTTCCATAAACAGCGGCATAATGAGAAGAATGGCGTACATGACAAAATTGCTTAGCATGATAGAAAGATTAGCATTTGTAAAAGAACTGTTTTTAAATAGAGACAAATCGATGATCGGATTCTTTACTTTCCGTACATGTTTAAAAAATAAAGGAATCACGCTCAATGCTAGAATCCCATAGACCAAGTATTCAGTTAATAATTGGCTTTTTGTGCACAGAATGAGTGTGGTAATCCCAATGGTTAAGTACAATGAACCGATGATGTCTACACTTGCTTGTAAGCGAATATGCTTCATTTTCGGAATGAGTAAAACACCGGTAACAAGTGTAAGGAACAAAAATGGGATATTTACTAAGAATATAGAATGCCAATCAAAACTCTGAATGAGAATCGAGCCAATAAAAGGCCCAAGTGCGGCACCAATTCCTGCTCCAAAACCAAAGAACCCCATTGTTTTAGACAGTTTTTCAGGTGATACCGTTGAACGAATTAACGCAATGCTGTTCGGTGTTAAAATAGCTCCACCTGCTGCTTGGATTGATCGAAAGGTGATGAGAAAAGCAAGATTAGGTGCGAAAGCACATCCAATGGAGCCAATTAAAAAGAGTGTCACACCGACTAAATACATGTTGCGGTGGCCGTATATATCTCCTAGCTTACCAGCGATAGGTTGAGTAACCGCCATGACAATAAGATAAATTGTGACAACCCAAGTAATGTTTGAAAT
Organism: Bacillus pumilus; assembly: GCF_024498355.1. Lineage (GTDB taxonomy): Bacteria > Bacillota > Bacilli > Bacillales > Bacillaceae > Bacillus > Bacillus pumilus_P. The sequence goes on along the minus strand of NZ_CP101833.1, from coordinate 3,066,950 downwards.
GGATTGATCGTAATAAGTTGATATGGATGATAGAGCGACTGCGATCATGGTTGAGTTGACCGGAACTAAAATAGCACCAAGTAACAAAGAATAGATGATCAAGTTCTCTTTTTTTAACTTCAATGGTATACCACCTTTTGTAAAAAAGAAGAATTTCACCCTTTAAGCGGGAGAAATTCCTCTCATGAAAATGTGTGTGCATGTCTCGATAAAGTCTTCTTTCTGTGTTAAAACGAGCTGTAAGTCTTGTTCTAGCTGTTGAATGAAAAAACCGAAATACGTACTAATGAAAATGTCTGCATAGATTTCTTCATTTCCTTTTAATACATGATGCTGAGCACCCATCGTTTTGAAATATTGTGTCAGCATTTCCCTCAGTTCTTGAGGATAAAGTTTTTCATGATCTGTTATATCCTTAAACATAGTGGGTTCTCTCATGCTGATATAGATAAATTCTTTTTTTGAAGTCAAATCTTCAAGGAAATAGTTGCCTAGAAATTTTAAATCAGTGTATAGATCTCCTTTGAATTCTGCTTCTAGCGTTTTAGTTGGTGTTGATTTCATTTTCATAATGGCAGCAATGACGCCGCGTTTGTTTTTAAAGTTACGAAAAATGGTCGCTTCACTCACATTCGCTTTTGTCGCAATTTCTTTTGTTGTTGTTTTTTGATAGCCCTTTTCAGACAATAAGTCCATCGTTGCGCGAATGATTCGTTGATTTGTTGATTTTAACAAGCATACTCACCTCAGGTTATGAATGTGTTTGCAACAAAGTAAGTATACCGATAAAATCCATGACCGCCAATATGATCCGAAATGATAGGGTTATGCCCGTGAATGCTGCTTTAATAACTGAATACGTCCATTCGCACCATCTACTGTCACAAGGTCACCTGTTTGGAGTTTTTCAGTGGCTATTCTTGTACCTAGAACAGCAGGCATCATATACTCTCTAGCGATAATAGCGGAATGTGACAAAATGCCTCCAGAATCGGTGATCACTGCTTTTGCGTCTCTAAATAAGCTGGTCCATAAAGGTGTGGTTGTTTTGCAAACTAAAATGTCATCCTTTTGAAATTGTGAAAATTCATCAGCGCATGTAATGATTCTTACTCTTCCGGAAACAATGCCGCTAGACGCTCCAATTCCATGGATCACATCGTCTGTGTTGTTTTCATTTTCTCTTAATGAACCGAGCATTCTTTCCACTTGCTCCAATTCAGCCTCAGATGGAGTGCCTGTATAAGCTGGTGGTTGAATGGCTTCATTTTCTTTCATTTCAATTTTTCTTTGCTGTATGACCGAATCGTATGTGATAGAAGTTGTGAGCGCTTTGTGTACTTCTTCATCGTAGAGATACCATAGATCTTCTTGATGAGGAATGGCTCCTTTTTGTGCAAGGAGTTCACCAATTTTTAATAGATATAGTCTAGCTTTTGCATCTAACATGGCATCAATGTAGAAGTGATGATCATCTCGAATATTGGCTGCCTGAAGGGCAAAGTGATAAAGTGTTTCAAATTTAGTCTTAAAAGACTCATCCTTCACTTCACTCATAAATTGCGCATAAGTCTCACGTCTTTTGATCACTGCTTGTGCAAATTCTTCATCAAAATCACATTGGTACTGAATGTTATTTCTGATGATGTCTAAGACAAATTCAGGGTTCTCTACCCATGTCTCTTCTGTAAGGTCATGACTTTTAACAGATCGCCAGCCATAGATTTGGAGAAATTCCTCCATCTTCGAAATGAAGTGTTTTCCTTTATCCGTGTGATTAAGTGCATATAATAGTTCTGGATTCGTTTCATGATTTGTAAATGCTTGAAGAAGTTCTTTATCTTGAAGGACATCCTTTGCTAGATCAGATAGCTTCTGGTCTGTTTCAAGAGATTTGTTCATCACGCCTATCATCATCTCATGTAACAAGACGACTTGTTTTTGATCACCGGTATACGTTACAAGCATGTCTTCAATCATAGCAGATAGAATGACTTGTGGTATGACGATATCAAAATGATCCTCGTACGCTTGTATATAAAATAACTTTAATTTATCGAAGCCAATGATTGCTTCTTCAATGGTCATAGGCTCGTTCATTTGACGATCGAGTTTTTCGTAAAATGGAAAGAAGTTTTGCTCTAGAATTTCATACATACGTTCACTCAAATGGGGAAATAACTCAAATATGCTCTCATCAAAAACTGGTGCAGTTCCTGTTCCCGCTTCAGGCATAGACGGTGCAGAATACAGGTGACCTCTATAGAGCTTGATATCTTTGATGTTGAGATCAGGTACTTGATACTTTTCTCCATTTTTCTTCATCCCGCTTTTTAAAGCAGGTATGATCAAGCTTGAGAAAAGAGGACTTGTTGGGCCGGGCATATGATCGTCCATTGAAATCCAGAAATCCTGCAGCTCTTCTGGTTGAATTTGAAAAGAAGCACCTGCTGCTTCATTTGCTGTTTTTGGTAGAGAAGCGGTAATCGGTCTTGCTTGAAGCAAATAAAAAGTACCATTTGATATTCCGAATTCGATATCTACTCCATGTCCGTAAAGTGCTTCTACTTGTTTGGTGATTTGCGTAATTTCTTCCAATTGATCATCATGCAGGCAAAACTGGCCAGCCATTTCCTTACATACTGGCTGTTCAATGACGCCCTCTTGATAAGGAACAATTAGTAGTTCTTTAGTCCCTAGTGATTTTTCAATAGAAAACGTCTCTTTGTCTACAATAAACGTGTCTGGTGTCACAAGACCAGACACGATGGCTTCTCCTAGTCCGTAGCTTGCTGTCATCATGATTTCATTTGTTTTTCCCGATACCGGATTCTCACTAAAGATGACACCGGAAACGTCAGAATGGATCAATCCTTGAACGACGACAGCCATGAGCGGCATCTCTTCCTCGTTTTCATCCATCTCTTTCTTATATTCTGTGACTCTTGCTGCAAAATAAGAAGCCCAGCATTCTTTGACAGCCTGCAAAAATTCTTCATTTGTCTTGATATTTAAATAGGTTTCGTACTGTCCTGCAAATGAGGCACCTTCGAGATCTTCAGCAACAGAAGAGGATCGAACAGCAACTGAGGGATATGCCTTCAGCAATGATTGAAAGGACGAAAGTAACTCTGCTTCCATTTGTGAAGGAAACGAAGCTTTTTTGATTTTTTGTGCAAGGTTTTGCTCAGTTGAATGCAGGTTGTGATATGAAAGAAAGCTTGCAAAGCTGTTGGTTTTAATAATAAATCCATCTGGGACTGGCAGGCCGTGATTGTTTAATTTGATCAAATTCACGCCTTTTGCCCCTGCGAGTGATGCGGATTCTTCAGCCGCATGAAATAACACTGAATACATGGGAATGCCCCCTTATCCAAATAGCCAATGGTTTGTTTGTCTCTCTATTTTTCAAAATGATAGTGCGCACTATCATTTTAATCATAGGTTTTATTGGATGTTACTGTCAAAGACGTAAAGACCTATCTTTACAAAGGGGACGTTCTCACTAATTTTCTTCTATATCTATAACAAAAGTCTCCAAACGTGAAGAAAAAAAGGTGAAATCGAAAACTGTGAATTGTTCAATATGCCAATCTTTACTATAATCAAGGGAGTAGACCATGAAGAGGGAGGGTTTTTTTGATTACAAAAGCCATATTTGCACTTGTTTTTCCTTTCCTGCTCGTTATTTTATTTTCAAAGGTTACTTATAATCATTATGTGGGCATTGCATTAACAGCAGCGCTTTTATTTGCCTCGTACATGAAAGGCTATACAGAAACCTACTTTATCGTAGGATTAGATATTATTTCTTTAGTAGCTGGGGCATTGTTTATGGCTAAGAAAGAAATTGAAAAAAGAGAGAAGGCTGAAAAACATCATTGATGTGATCGTGATAGGCCGAAGGGTAACGTTTTTTATACATGAGCTGTGCTTACGATTTCTAGTGAGTGCAGCTTTCTTTTTTGTGATGTTTTTCTGCTCATCGAATATCCAGCTCCAAAATGTTCCATACTGAAAGGAAGGTTTCTTTAGAGGGTTATTTGCTATGGGAGAGAGGGTATGGCTGTATTGGAAATAAAAATCAAGTGATACACGAACTTTAGTTCGTATTTTTGTGTTCTTTTATGATAATATATTCATTAGATAGATTTCGTAACGAAACGGAGGCTTTGATGTGAGTGACCGCTTTGAATTAGTTTCTAACTATCAGCCCCAAGGAGATCAGCCAAAGGCGATTGAAAAGCTCGTGGAGGGGATCCATCAGGGGAAACAGCATCAAACGCTGTTAGGTGCTACAGGTACGGGAAAGACCTTTACTGTATCAAACCTGATCAAAGAAGTGAACAAACCGACACTTGTCATTGCGCATAATAAGACACTTGCCGGTCAATTATACAGCGAGTTTAAGGAATTCTTTCCGAATAATGCTGTTGAATATTTTGTGAGTTACTATGATTATTACCAGCCTGAGGCATATGTTCCTCAGACCGATACATTTATTGAAAAGGACGCCAGCATCAATGATGAGATAGATAAGTTAAGACACTCCGCCACATCCTCGTTATTTGAGCGGAGAGATGTCATCATCATTGCTAGTGTATCCTGTATTTATGGCTTAGGTTCGCCTGAGGAATACCGAGAGCTTGTACTGTCTTTGCGCACTGAAATGGAGATTGAACGCAATCAGCTTCTTCGTAAGCTGGTGGATATTCAGTATTCTCGTAATGATATAGATTTTCAGCGCGGAACCTTCCGAGTACGGGGCGACGTCGTTGAAATTTTTCCTGCTTCACGAGATGAGCATTGTATCAGAGTGGAGTTTTTCGGTGATGAAATTGAACGTATTCGTGAAGTGGATGCACTGACTGGAGAAATTCTCGGTGATCGTGAGCATGTCGCTATTTTCCCAGCATCCCACTTCGTCACAAGAGAAGAAAAAATGGAAAAAGCGATTATCAATATTGAACAAGAGCTTGAGGAACAGCTGGAAAAGCTTCGTGAAAACGGCAAATTGCTTGAAGCGCAGCGTCTTGAGCAACGGACAAGATATGACCTTGAGATGATGAGGGAGATGGGCTTTTGTTCAGGAATCGAGAACTATTCAAGACATTTGACCTTGCGTCCTCCTGGTTCAACACCTTACACACTGCTTGATTATTTCCCGGATGATTTTATGATTGTTGTTGATGAGTCACACGTGACCATCCCGCAAATCCGAGCAATGTACAACGGGGACCAAGCAAGAAAACAAGTGTTGGTTGATCACGGATTCCGTCTGCCATCAGCACTTGATAATAGACCGCTCACCTTTGATGAGTTTGAAAAGCATATCAATCATATTGTACATGTATCCGCAACGCCAGGGCCGTACGAACTTGAGAAAACGCCAGAGGTCGTGGAACAAATTATCCGCCCAACTGGTTTACTGGATCCGATCATTGAAGTCCGTCCGATTGAAGGACAAATCGATGATTTAATTGGAGAAATTCATACAAGAATGGAGAAAAATGAACGTGTGCTTGTGACCACTTTGACGAAAAAAATGTCTGAGGATCTCACAGATTATCTAAAAGAAATTGGGATCAAGGTCAATTATCTGCATTCAGAAATTAAGACTCTTGAGCGGATTGAGATTATTCGTGATTTACGCCTCGGTAAATATGATGTACTCGTTGGAATCAACCTTCTTCGTGAAGGGCTCGATATTCCAGAGGTGTCGCTCGTGGCTATTTTAGATGCGGATAAAGAAGGCTTTTTACGTTCTGAAAGATCCCTCATCCAGACGATTGGCCGTGCAGCGAGAAATTCAGAAGGCCGGGTCATTATGTATGCAGACAAAATGACGAAATCAATGGACATTGCGATTCAAGAAACGAAGCGAAGACGAGAACAGCAAGAAGCATATAACGAGAAATTTGAGATTACCCCGCAAACGATTCATAAGAAAATCCGTGATGTCATTAAGGCAACAAAGATACATGAGGAATCGGAAGAATATGAAACAAAAGCAGCACCAAAGCTGTCGAAAATGAGCAAAAAAGAACGAGAAAAAGTGATCGAAAAAGTCGAGATGGAAATGAAAGAAGCAGCAAAAGCGCTTGATTTTGAAAAAGCAGCAGAATTAAGAGATCTATTGCTAGAGCTAAAAGCGGAAGGATGATTGCCTGATGGCTATGGAACGAATAGAGGTGAAAGGTGCTAGAGCCCACAACCTTAAAAATATTGATGTGAATATCCCGCGTGACCAGCTAGTGGTCATTACGGGTTTATCTGGTTCAGGAAAATCGTCGCTTGCCTTTGATACCATTTATGCAGAAGGTCAGCGCCGGTACGTTGAATCTCTTTCAGCATATGCACGCCAGTTTCTCGGTCAAATGGATAAACCAGATGTAGATGCCATTGAAGGTCTTTCTCCGGCGATTAGTATTGACCAAAAAACAACAAGCCGGAACCCTAGATCAACGGTTGGAACTGTCACTGAAATCTATGATTACTTACGTCTATTATATGCTAGAGTCGGAAAACCTATTTGTCCTATACATGGGATTGAAATTACGTCACAAACGATTGAGCAAATGACAGATCGCATTTTAGAATATCCAGAAAGAACGAAGCTGCAAGTGCTTGCACCGGTCGTATCTGGCCGCAAAGGAACACATGTCAAAGTACTTGATCAAATTCGGAAGCAGGGCTATGTTCGAGTGAGAGTCGATGGAGAGATGGAAGACCTTTCAGAAGATATCGAGCTCGAAAAGAATAAAAAGCATTCCATTGAAGTCGTCATTGACCGGATTGTGGTGAAGGAAGGCGTTGCCGCTAGGCTGTCTGATTCCCTTGAAACGGCACTTCGTCTAGGAGAAGGCCGGGTCATGATTGATGTGATTGGACAAGAAGAGCTGTTATTTAGTGAACATCATGCTTGTCCGCACTGCGGGTTCTCTATTGGTGAACTTGAGCCGAGAATGTTCTCGTTTAACAGTCCTTTCGGTGCCTGTCCGAGCTGTGATGGACTCGGTTCTAAACTAGAAGTCGACCCTGAGCTTGTGATTCCTAATAAGGATTTGACTTTACGTCAGCATGCCATTGCACCATGGGAGCCGCAGAGCTCACAATACTATCCGCAGCTTCTTGAGGCTGTATGTACACACTATGGAATCGACATGGACATTCCAGTCAAAGATATACCGCCGCATTTATTCGATAAAATTTTATATGGCAGCGGCTCTGAGCTGATTTATTTTAAATATGAAAATGATTTTGGTCAGGTTCGTGAAAACGAAATTGAGTTCGAAGGTGTCCTTCGTAACATTGAACGACGTTACAAGGAAACAAGCTCTGATTATATCCGTGAGCAAATGGAAAAATATATGGCCAATCAGCCTTGTCCGACATGTAAAGGGTATCGCCTGAAAAAAGAAACGCTTGCGGTTCTCATCAATGGCCAGCACATCGGAGAAATTACCGATTTATCTGTCTCTGATGCACTTGATCTCTATGAAAAAATCGAGTTATCTGAGAAAGATTTGCAGATTGCCCAGCTCATTTTACGAGAAATCAAAGAACGTTTGTCCTTCTTAAATAATGTAGGTTTAGATTATTTGACATTAAGCCGATCAGCTGGCACACTATCAGGCGGTGAGGCGCAGCGGATTCGTCTTGCGACTCAAATCGGGTCAAGACTGACAGGTGTTCTTTATATATTAGATGAACCATCTATTGGTCTGCATCAACGGGATAATGACCGTTTGATTGGAACCTTGAAAAACATGCGTGACATCGGAAACACGCTGATTGTCGTGGAGCATGATGAAGATACAATGCTTGCCGCTGATTATTTGATTGATATTGGACCGGGAGCAGGCGTTCATGGAGGAGAAGTGATTTCGGCTGGAACGCCAGAAGAAGTCATGAAGGACCCGAAATCTTTGACAGGCCAATATTTATCTGGTGAGAAATTTATCCCGCTTCCAATTGAAAGAAGAAAGCCTGACGGCCGCTACATCGAAATAAAAGGTGCAAAAGAAAACAACCTGAAAAACGTTAATGCGAAGTTTCCTTTAGGTGTCTTTACAGCGGTGACGGGTGTGTCTGGCTCAGGGAAAAGTACGCTTGTGAATGAAATTCTATTGAAATCACTTGCGCAAAAACTGCATAGAGCGAAGGCGAAGCCAGGACAGCACAAAGAAATCAAAGGAATGGATTATTTAGATAAGGTCATTGATATTGATCAATCTCCAATTGGCCGTACACCAAGATCCAACCCTGCCACTTATACAGGTGTATTTGATGACGTGCGGGATGTCTTTGCACAAACCAATGAAGCAAAGGTACGAGGCTATAAGAAAGGCAGATTCAGCTTTAACGTCAAAGGCGGCCGCTGTGAGGCGTGTCGTGGAGATGGAATCATTAAAATTGAAATGCACTTTTTACCTGATGTGTATGTACCTTGTGAGGTGTGTCACGGGAAACGTTATAACCGAGAGACACTAGAGGTTACGTATAAAGGAAAAAACATTGCTGATGTTCTTGAAATGACTGTGGAGGACGCACTGCAATTTTTCGAGAACATCCCGAAAATTAAGCGAAAGCTACAAACGATTTATGATGTTGGGCTAGGATACATTACACTTGGACAGCCTGCGACGACATTGTCTGGGGGAGAGGCGCAGCGTGTGAAATTGGCATCTGAGCTTCACCGCCGTTCAAACGGAAGGTCTCTTTATATTTTAGACGAGCCGACAACTGGCCTTCATGTCGATGATATTGCCCGTTTATTAAAAGTGCTTCAGCGTTTGGTCGAAAACGGGGATACGGTTTTGGTCATTGAGCACAACCTTGATATTATCAAGGCCGCTGATTACCTCGTTGATTTAGGACCAGAAGGCGGTGCAGGCGGCGGAACGATCATTGCCACTGGAACACCTGAGCACATTGCAAAAGAAGAAGCTTCTTACACAGGTCAATACTTGAAGCCTATTTTAGAACGTGACCGCGAACGAATGAAACAGTTGGTCAAAGAAACGGAAAGTGTGACATCATCATAAGAAAAAGCCCCTCTTTATCGGGGGTTCAGCGTGTAGGCAAACCCTCGCACTCTTTGTCAGGTCTGCGCTCCGGTATTCGCCCTTCCTAGACTTCAAAGGTTTTCTATCACGCTGAAAAGAAGAGAAAGGGCTAAAATAAAGATCATTTTAGCCCTTTCTCCCCGGTCTAAACCCCTCTTTATCCGAGGGGTTTTCCTTTTATTGCGCATCTTCCTTCGGCATTAAATTACTGAGGTGCGTTAAATCCTTTAAGATATGGGTGCTGCTGCTGTCGAGCAGTACTTTTAAGTAGCGGATATCACCATATTTCGGATGAGACGGATGAATCGTCTCCAGCTCCTTGATCATTTCGCTGTTCATGCTTTTCTGTTTCTGTATAAGGTCTAAAAGCGTTTGGACTGTGTGGTTAGAATTATGATGATCTGTCAAAATAATTACCCCCTATAATGATAATCACCATCTTTTCAACATATTTTAAAGGGTAATCCGTGAAGAATCTACACTTAGGGGGAAAAAGAAATAATTTGTGTCTAAGGTCATATGTAATTCGGATGATTTTGAAACTTTTTATACGCAATAAACGTATGATTTAGAAAGGAATTTTCGTCATGAAGGAGCGAATATATATGAATAGAGATCAGTCGATCATTGCATCTATTTGTTATTTTAGTGTATTTTTTATGCCGTTTATCTTACCGATTGTGGCGTATTTTGTAGTAGACCAAAAGGAAACGAAACGGCATGCGATGCGGGCATTTTGGTCACATCTGCTGCCAATTGCAGCGGGCATTATTTTGGTTTTTGGGTCTATCCCATTTTTACTTGCGACGCAGGCGAGTGACTCTCTCATTCCAGGCATGACGATGCTTATTTTGTGTTTTTTAGTAGCTATTGGCTTTTTGATCTCTGTCATTTGGAATATCATTCAAGGTATTAAAGTACTTCAATCCATCAAATCGTAGGAGGGCTTTGTATGAATGAAAAAGAACGAATTTTAAAATTAGTAGAAGACGGGACATTATCAGCAAAAGAAGCGATTACGCTTTTAGAAAAGCTAGAAGAAAGTCAGTCTGTATCATTAGAGAAGTCTACAGCCGATCATACCTTTCATGAAGAAAAAGCTGGGGCAGAAAGTAACGGAAACGCCACCGAGAATCTTGGGGCAAAGCTGTTTGGCTGGTTAGATTCTGCGGTGAAAAAGGTAAAAGATGTGGATCTTGATTTGAACTTTGGACAGTCAGTCGATGTTGATCACATTTTTCAGTTCAAAGATGCCTCACTCTCTCATTTAGATATTCAATTGGCTAACGGCAGTCTCAATGTGATGCCTTGGGACGATAGAGATATTCGAGCAGAGTGCCATGCGAAAATCTACCGCGCAGAGGATGGAGAGCAGGCAAGACAGCAATTTCTCAATCAATTGGACTGCGGGCTTGAAGGGGATAAATTTTTTATTCGAACCGAAAAGAAGACGATGAAAGTCAATGTCACCTTATATGTACCGCGTATCCAATACGATAAGATCAAGGTCAAGCTGTTTAATGGACCGATTCGCGGGGAAAAGCTAATGACAAAAGAACTTGCTGCGAAAACCACAAATGGTGTTGTCTCTTTTGCCTCTTTACAGGCAGATAAAGTCGGAATTGAAACAGCAAACGGACAAATTAAACTGGCTGATCACGAGTGTGGTATGATTGAAGTAGAAACCATCAATGGGCTCATTGACCTGCGTGGGAAAAGTGAATCAATTGATGCCCAGAGCTTTAACGGGAACATTGCTGTCCAGCTGTCGGATGAGAAGTGCCGTTCGATCTATGCGAAAACCACAACAGGCAGTGTGGACGTTCAGATCCCGCGTGCATGTGCAGTGACCGCTGAGCTGAAAAGCAATCTCGGGTCTATCTCTCACGATTTGCTTGATGCAGATATGGTGAAAGAGAAAAATGAAACGCTGCAAAAAGAGAAAATGATCAAAGCCAATCAACAGGCAGTGCACAGTATATCCATTTTTGCAGAAACAAAAACAGGTTCAATACAAGTAAAGCACCAATCAGACAAGGAGTGATTCTACATGAAGAAGCTTTATCGTTCAGCAACAAATAAAAAAATAGCGGGTGTTGTTGGTGGACTTGCCGAATACTTAAGTGTTGATGCATCCCTGCTTCGCATTTTAACAGTGATTATCGGATTTATGACAGCATTTATGCCGATCTTCCTTGTTTACTTCATCTGGTATTTTGTTGTTCCGGAAGAAGGCACTAACTAAATGCTTAGATGGATCGTCAGTATTTTAGTAAATGCATTACTTTTAATTGTCATTGCTGGATATTTTGATTCGGGCATTCTGCCGGGGCTCGGAAGTGTGTATATTGAAGGATTTGGTGCAGCCATTGTGGCAAGTATCATTTTGTCCTTGCTCAATATTTTAGTGAAGCCGTTTTTGATCATTTTAACGCTGCCAGTGACCGTACTCTCACTAGGATTGTTCTTATTTGTCATTAATGCCATCACACTGATGATGACATCGAGCTTTATGGGCGATAGTTTTAACATTGATGGGTTTGGAACGGCCATTTGGATGGCTGTCATTTTATCCATTTTCCATCTGCTGATACAAAAAGGAATCGTGGAGCCGTTAGCGAAAAAAAGCTAACGGTTTTTTGTGTAAAATTGTCTTATTTTCCCGTTCCATCTGTCATAAAAACCACCTTCAGGAGACACAATATCCGAAGGGAGGTGGTGCACGATGGTGAATGTGAGCAGACAAATCATGCTTTTATGTTTTTTTATCATTCTTTTTTGTTTTAGTCAGCCTGCTTCAGCAGGGCCCTTTATCCAAACACAAGTGAATATACCGGACAAGCCGTTTTCACCTTTTATTTTTGACCAATTTCATGTGGACGTTCGTCCAGTTCAAGGAAAAAGCCGTGATCTTCAGTTTCGGGCGTCTATTAGTCAGTCAGAACAAATTTTGTCTGCAAACTTGTACTATAAACAAAGTGATGAACTGGGGTACCGATTGATTCCAATGGAACGGTTACCTGGAATGAAGCCAGAATTTACAGCGAAAATCCCGCCAGATCAATTATGGAATTCAACGGTTCATTACTATACAGAGTTTCTTACGCAGAAATCTGTGATCAAAACGGCGGAACAATCTGTTCACTTAAACGGATTTGAAGAGGATCTCTCACATATTCCGGACTTACTCATCACGGAGATTGTCGTTAATTCAAAAAATCGAAAAGGCAAAGATGCATTTGAATTTATAGAAGTTTATAACACGACGCATGCTCCTATCTCTCTTCAGCATTATCAGCTGCGCTACCGCAATCCTGCACAAGGCACCGAGATGGATGATGTTTATTCATTTCACACAAATCCAGTCACCCTTTCACCTGGAAAGCCTTATGTTTTCTGGTTAAGAAAAAAAGGGCAGGAGCATTTAACAGTAGCGGACTTTAATGCTATGTACAAAAGCCAATTAAAAGAAGGAGAGCATATCTCAGTGATCGAGAGCAAAGGGCTGTCCAATTCCAAATCTCGTCTTGTCACGATCACAACAAATATAGGTGAGGAGATTTCTTCAGCAGCATTTCGTTTAAAGCCATCATTGTTTAGCGAGCATAAATCCTTGCTGTTTAAGTATCCGATGGATGGTACGCCGCAAATGAAGCTGATCTCGAAAATTGAGGAAGAGCCAACACCTGGAAAAGTGTTAAAAGCACAAATTCCATCTGAAAAAAAGGAAATTTCTCAAGATATTCATAAACCTGTCATTGAAGATATGACGGACAAGAAACCGGTGAAACCAACTGAAAGTATAGAGATTAAAGCAGATGTACAGGATGATCAGTTCGTCAAAACCGTCAAGCTGCGTTATCGAACGAATCGGAAAGATGATTTTAAAGAGATTCTGCTTCAAAAAGATCATAATGACCGGCTATTTCATCATATTATTTATTCGCCTGAGCTGATTGGTAAAGAACAGTTGGAATATCAGCTTGAAGCGTCAGACGGCGAAAATCAAGCAATGACGATGAAGAAAACGATTGATGTGGAGCAGGTCAGCAAAACCCACGGTCTGCGATTCAATGTAGAAGAGGGAGATACAGTTTCAGGTATATTCTCATTAAAGGCAACATCTGATCAGAAAAAAAACATCCAATTGATGATAGATGGAAAGCGAAGTCGACAAGCATTTTCGGCCCTTGAAGCAGATCCATATATTGCATTTGATGTCAAAGGGACAAATTTATATTTTAGAAATGGAGTGTCCATAGGTAAGCACTTACTTTCTATTTTTGATGATTCGACAAAAGTGTATCGTACCTATACAATGCCAATACCAGAAGCAGAGATGAATCAGTCAGGTTCACAAACGATTTCTATTCATGCTGGAACGAAGTCTTCCCCGGTTGACCGGCTGCCTGGGGAGAATCACGATGATTTTGAATTGAAAAATGTCAGGATGATTTTATCGAATGGAACACAAATTGCTCCAGTGAATTCCAAGCCGCAAAAAGAATGGAAGATGGGAGACGGTGGTAACGCCAAAAAGGTAAGAACGTTTCAATTTGAAATCCCAAAAGAGGCTTATGTTTCAACCTATATTCAGTGGGATACAAGAAGGCTGAAAGAAGGAACGCATCTTATTGAGGCCAAAACCGCAGGCGAGCATGCATCTGTACGTGTAAAAGTCGATAACACAGGTCCGAAAATCAAGACCAACATACAAGCAAATGAACAATATAAAGGAGCCTTTACGTTAAAGGCAAAGGTAACTGATCGTTGGAGTGACATAGAGGACATGAAGGCATTTTTAGATGGTAAACCGGTTTCCTTGCCTTATCAGACATCTTCTAGTGAATTAGACCCTGGAGAGCACACGTTTACAATCAAAGCAAAAGATGCCGCAGGGAACATGTCTACTTTGAAAAAAGAATTCAAGACGGTACATGAACACCCCGAGATACCAGAACGAGTGTCAGATAAGACAAAAGTGGAATCGTCTAAGCAAACCGTGTTAACCAAGGACCCAACAAATGATAAGTTAGATTACTCATTTTATCGTGCCTACCAATATACATCGCTGCATCCATCAATGAAGATTTTTAAATATGCAGCTGAGACTGAACCGCCAAAGAGTTTTAACCAAACGGGGGAAATGATCTTTTCTGATCAAGAAAGGAATCGCATTGCATTTGCTGATGGTAAGGCAGTCGAGACGAAGGATTTACAGCGTTTTCCCTACCATCGTTTTCAAATCAAGGTGCATCATCATGTACGTGAAAAGGATGTCGTCGAGGCTGTTTGGAAAGGAGGATCATTGTCAGGGAGAAAGGTGACAATGTACGCATGGAATCATCAGCATGAAAAATGGGATAAAATCACTCATCACTTTGCAAAGGATCAAAAGGAATTTTACCTTAAAGGCCTGCTGTCAGTGAGACAGTACATGAAGAATCAAACGTTTGATTTGCTTGTACAGGATGAAATCAGCAAAGTGCAAAAGCCATATAGGATGGTATGGATGTCTGACACACAATACTATGCAAAGAGCTATCCTCATATCTTTAAACAAATGGTCGAATGGATCAGAGATCAAAGAGATAAGTTAAACATTCAATATGTGTTCCATACAGGCGATATTGTGGATGATTCAAAGGATAAGCAATGGAATCGTGCCGATACATTTATGCGTGTGTTAGATGATCATCATATTCCTTATGGTGTTTTAGCAGGAAATCATGATGTCAGACACAAGGATGGTTTTTATGCGGAATATGGGAGATACTTTGGAGCGAAACGCTTTGCAGAAAAACCTTATTATGGTGAATCCTATCAAAATAATCGAGGTCATTATGATCTCATCTCTGCCGGTGGCAATGATTATATGATGGTGTACATGGGCTGGGGGATTAAGCAAAATGAAATCGATTGGTTAAACCGTGTCATTTCTGAGCATCCAGATCGTATCGTCATTTTAAACTTTCACGAGTATTTGTTAGTGAGTGGCAACCGAAGTCCGATAGGCGACCTCATCTTCCACCAAGTGGTAAAACGTCACCCTAATATTGTGGCAGTATTTAGCGGGCACTACCACGGAGCGAGCAGGAAAGTAGATGAGCTTGATGATGACCATGATGGAAAAGTGGACCGGAAAGTATATCAAATCCTTGCTGATTATCAGTCAGGTCCTGAGGGCGGTCAAGGATTTATGAGGTTGATTACAGCGGATCAAGAAAAAAATCAACTTCATTTTACAACATACTCACCTTACATGAATCAAGAGCATTTCTATGATCCTAAAACGTATGGAGATCAGGATGAGTTTTCAATTGATGTGGATTTGACGCCGAAAATGAAATCCGTCAAAACCAATTATTTTGAACTCAATGTATATACAAACGTCCTTCTAGGAGAAGCACGAGGCGTAAAAAGCGGCAAAAAAGCAAGCTTTAAGTGGAAAGGCTTAAAGCCAAATCAAGACTATTATTGGTATACTGTTGCAAAAGATCGTTTTCAAGGGAAAGCTGTTTCACCTATATGGAAAATTCATACAAAAAATGATGACGAAACAACATATCTTCGGAAATAAGAAACTGTGCTTCGATGTAGGAGCACAGTTTATCTTTCCATTGTATGAATGAGTTTGTAACGATCCCCTCTATAAACGGAAAGAACATACTCGAATGGAAGGTCGTTTTGAAAATACGTTGTTCTTGCAATTGATAGCACAGGCGAGCCAGTTGAAATAGACAGCACGTGTGCTTCCTGCTCTGAGGCAACATTGGCTTCAAGCTCCTGTTTTGCATGGGCAATTGCAAGGCCAGTGTGATTTTCTATATATTCATATAAAGAGCCAGTTAAATGTTTCTTGGTTAATTCTCCAGCGAATGTTTCGGGTATATAGCTCGTTTCAATCGCCATTGGTTCATCATTTGCAAGACGTATTCGTTTTAGTTCATATACAGCATCGCTATTAGAAAGTTGTAAGACTGGCAGCAAGTGCTCTGGACATACGGTTTTTTTGAAATCAACCAGCTGGCTTGAGGCTTTGAGCCCTCGTTGGCGCATATCTTCTGTAAAGCTTGTTAAGCCTTGAAGCGGTTGTTCAAACTTTTTTCGGCTAACAAAGGTGCCTTTTCCTTTTTGGCGATACAAATATCCTTCGTTCACAAGGTTCGATAAGGCTTGTCTGACAGTCATTCGACTAATATCAAAGCGTTCGGCATACTCTCTTTCAGAAGGAATGAGTGTATCAGGTGCTAATGTTCCATCCTCAATCTGCTTTTTCAAGTTCTCCATAATCTGATGGTACATCGGAATAGGTGACTGTTTATCAATAAACATGTGAAAATCCTCTCGTGTTTAGCGTAGTGAACCAGCTTCTCGATCAATGAAAATCGTCACATCTTGATGATGTTTAAGGGCAGATGCAGGGAAGTCTGGGTGAATCTCTGTCTGTTCTAAATATTGTATCACTTTCGCTTTTGATTTTCCTGATGCAAGAAGGAGAATTTTTTTGCTTGAAAGAATGCTCGCAATTCCCATTGTGATGGCATGTGTAGGTACCTCATCAATAGAAGAAAAGTATCTTGCATTTGCTTGACGGGTGTTTTCATCTAATTGAACAACATGAGTCTTTGAGTCGAAAGAGGTACCTGGTTCGTTAAAACCAATATGTCCATTTTGTCCGATTCCAAGAAGCTGAAGGTCGATGCCCCCTACATCTTGAATGAGCTGATCATATCTTAAGCATTCTTCTTCCAAATTAGGTGCAGCGCCATTTGGCAGGAAATACTGATCCTGAGGGAGATCAATATGATCAAATAAATGACGTTTCATATAGGTCATATAACTATTTTCATCATCGGGATGAAGTCCTGCATACTCATCCAAATTGACTGTTCTTGTTTGTTTGAAAGACAGTTGCTTCGCTTGATGAAGTTGAATTAATTCTTTGTAGGTATCGATAGGTGTACCGCCAGTTGCTAGGCCGAGCACTGCATCTGGTTTAGATGCGATTGTACGTGCAATGAGGGCAGCTGCTTCTTTTCCTAATTGATCTTTATCTTCAAATTCGATGATGTTCATCAGTGGTTGGCCTCCTTTTTTTCAAAGACGATTTGCCCGCGGCAGATCGTCATCATTAGTTCGCCAGATTGATCCCAAATGACCAAGTCCGCCAGTTTTCCAACTTCGATAGAACCGAGCTGATGATCAAGCCCTAGCTGAGTGGCTGCATTGGTTGAGGTCATCTTTGCAATCTCGGTCCACTCACAATGAGTGATCTGTCTCATTCGTTTGACGCCATCTTTCATTCGTAAAATCGACCCTGCAAGTGTCCCATCTGACAGCAATGCCTTTTCACCGCTGACTGTGACAGTCTGACCGCCAAACTCGTATGTTCCATCCCCTAGACCTTTTGCACGCATTGAGTCTGTGATCATTATCAAACGATCACTTCCTTTTGCGAGATACGCAAGCTTTATAGAAAGAGGGTGTGAATGAATACCATCTGTGATCAGCTCAATATGAAGGTTCTCGTTTGTAAGAGCAGCACCTACAGCATTTGGCTCACGATGCTGAAACGAACTCATTGCATTATAAAGGTGCGTCACATGGCGTGCACCATGCTTTGCTGCTAATTCAATCATGTCATGATGAGCATTCGTATGTCCAATAGAAGGGATGATGTTCTTTTCTTGCAACAGGGAAAGAAAAGCAAATTCAAGGTCTTCCTCAGGTGCAAACGTGACAACTTGAATGAGCTGTTCAGATGCATCTAACCATTTCTCGAAAAGCGGGAGATCCGTCTGTTTAATCCATTGAGCAGGTTGTGCACCTGCTTTATCCTTAGAAATAAATGGACCTTCGAGGTGGATACCTAAACATTGTGCCTGACTTCCTGCTTGTTCTTCATTATACTGTTTCCAATGAGCGACATTTTTAAGTGCTTGCTCAATCTCTTGATGGTTTTGGGTAATGGTTGTCGCTAAAAAGCTTGTCGTTCCTTCTGACGGTAAATTGTCAGCAAGTGTATTCATGGCTTCTGGTGTCGCATCCATCATGTCTGCACCATATCCGCCATGGATGTGAATATCAATCATTCCGGGAAGTAAATAAAAGTTTTCCCGGGAAATATATACTTTTTCATAATTTCCTGTCGGTGGTGATGTTGAAATATAGTCGATCTTGCCATCGCATAAACCGACAAAACCGTGTTCAATGATCTGTGCCTTTGTCACAATATGAATATTGGAGAGCAATAAAGAGCTGCTCATGGTTGTGCCCCCTTATTCGTTATCTTTATCTTTAGTTTACCCTTTTTAAGTATAGTTGTCTATACCAGTGGAGGGGGTGAGACAGGATCAGGATAAAATACTATTTTGGGTTCATCATTGAAAGTGATAAAATAGAGCTGTATTTCTGAAACGCCTGTGATAAAAGGAGGAAGAAGCGTGCCGAAAGTTCGTACGAAGGACATAATGGAACAATTTCATCTTGAACTGGTAAGTGGGGAAGAAGGGATTAATCGTCCCATTACAATCAGTGATCTTTCCAGACCAGGTATTGAAATGGCTGGATATTTTACATATTACCCAAAAGAAAGAGTTCAACTTTTAGGGAAAACAGAGCTTTCCTTTTTTGAACAACTCCCAGAACGCGAACGAAAGCAGAGAATGATGTCTCTTTGTACAGATATTACCCCTGCTATTATTTTGTCACGAGATCGTGAAGTGCCGAAGGAATTAATTGAAGCATCAAATGAAAATGGGGTGCCGGTTTTACGATCAAGCTTAAAAACGACAAGACTTTCGAGTCGATTAACCAACTTTTTAGAAAGTAAGCTTGCACCAACGACTGCCATTCATGGCGTGCTCGTAGATGTATATGGTGTAGGTGTTTTGTTAATTGGGAAAAGCGGAGTAGGAAAAAGTGAAACAGCCTTAGAACTAGTAAAGAGGGGACACAGGCTGGTCGCAGACGATTGCGTGGAAATCCGTCAAGAGGATCAGGATACGTTAGTTGGAAGCGCACCAGAGCTGATTGAACACCTTCTGGAAATTCGTGGATTAGGTATTATTAATGTGATGACCTTATTTGGAGCAGGCGCCGTCAGAAGCTATAAGAGAATTACGATTGTGATGAACCTTGAGCTTTGGGAACAAGGCAAACAGTATGATCGTTTAGGGCTTGAAGAAGAAAAAATGCGGATCATTGATACAGATGTACCGAAGCTGACCATCCCTGTACGTCCAGGACGAAATTTAGCGGTCATTATTGAGGTGGCTGCGATGAACTTCAGATTGAAACGAATGGGGCATAATGCAGCGGAACAATTTACAAGTAAACTTGCCGATGTCATTGAAGACAATGGCCAGGATGAATAGGAGTTGTCTATATGAACGAAGCAATTCAACCAATTGATCCGATTGCTTTTCAGCTCGGACCTATATCGGTTCATTGGTATGGTGTGATTATAGGGGTCGGAGCCTTGCTTGGACTCTGGCTCGCACTGAGAGAATGTGAAAAAAGAGGAATCAATAAAGATACGTTTATTGACTTAATCTTATTTGCGATTCCAATCGCCATTATTTGTGCACGAATTTATTATGTGTCCTTTGAATGGGACTACTATCAGCAGCATCCAAATGAAATCATTAAGATTTGGAATGGCGGAATTGCAATACACGGCGGGCTGATAGGTGCAGTGCTGACAGCCATTGTATTTACAAAAGTGAAAAAGGTATCCTTTTGGAAAATCGCCGATGTGGCAGCACCTAGTATTTTACTAGGGCAGGCTATCGGGCGCTGGGGCAACTTTATTAATCAGGAAGCGCATGGTGAGGCTGTCTCAAGAGCCTTTTTAGAAAATTTGCATCTGCCTGAGTTTATCATTAATCAAATGTATATTGATGGGACCTATTATCACCCAACGTTTTTATACGAATCATTATGGAATCTTGCCGGCGTTGTGATTTTGATTTTATTACGCAGAACATCACTGCGTAGAGGCGAAATTTTCTTGTCTTATTTAATTTGGTATTCAATTGGCCGTTTCTTCATTGAAGGAATGAGAACGGACAGCTTAATGCTGACAGACCATCTTCGAATCGCACAGATGATTTCAATTGCGATATTGGTAGCAGCTGTTTTGCTGATTGTCTTTAGAAGAATCAAAGGCTACGCATCCATTCCGTATAAAGAGAACAACTCATCGAATTAAGCAGGGGGGATCAGAAGAGATGGGGGAGACATGGAAAAACGGCTTTAAAGCAGGGCTGTCGACGACTTGGACACTTGGAAAAGTCATTTTTCCGGTTACTATTCTCGTCAGTATCTTGCAGCATACGCCTGTTATGGATTGGATTATACAATTCATACGGCCATTTATGGGGTTGTTTGGTCTTTCGGGGGAAGCGGCGATTCCGCTTGTATTAGGAAATATGCTGAACTTGTATGCGGGTATTGCCGCTATCTTGACATTAGAGCTTCCTGTGAAGGAAGTGTTCATTTTAGCGGTGATGCTATCCTTTTGTCATAACCTGATTATCGAATCGACAGTGGCGGCAAAGGTTGGACTGAGGGTGTCCGTAATTTTGTTAGTCAGAATCAGTCTTGCCGTTGTTTCAGCTATTGTCATTCATCTTGTTTGGCAGGGAGGCCAGGAGCCGGCGCAATATGGATTGCTTACAGCAGCTCAGGCGGCTGATGTGCCTTCAAGCTGGTATATGATCGTTCTTCTTGCTGTACAGAAAGCCTTTCTTGGTGTACTCCAGCTGGCTTGTATCGTCATCCCTCTCATGATCATCATTCAATTCATGAGAGATTTAGGGTGGCTGCATACTTTGTCTAAGTGGCTGTCTCCTTTTACTAGAATGCTTGGAATGAAAGAAAATACGTCTATGACGATGGTGGCTGGATTAACCATTGGTCTAGCTTATGGAGCGGGAGTGATGATGAAGGCAGTGGAAGAGGACGGTGTGAGCAAAAAGGATTTAACCCTTGCCTTCATTTTCCTTGTTGCTTGTCATGCGGTGGTTGAAGATACCCTGATTTTTATTCCACTTGGCATTCCAGTATGGCCGCTTCTTGTCATCCGCCTGATTTCTGCCATTTTATTGACAGCTGCCATTAGCTATATTTGGCGGAAGCGGGAACATGCAGCTGTTAGAAAGGAAGCTATATGAACGAATCAACTATCAACACAGTGCTATTTGATTTAGATGGCACGTTAATCAATACAAATGAATTAATTATTGCTTCATTTCAGCATACGCTGGATCATTATTATCCTGGTCAGTACAGTCGTGAGGATATCCTTCATTTTATTGGTCCATCACTGTTTGATACATTTTCTGCGATGGACCCGAACCTGACGGATGACATGATTCAGATGTATCGGACGTTTAATCATGAACAGCATGATCTGCTTGTGACTGAGTATGAGACGGTTATAGATACGTTGAAAATCCTTCAGGATCGAGGATTTAAGCTCGGAATTGTTACAACGAAGATACGTGATACGGTCTTAATGGGATTGAAGCTGACAGGTTTAGAGCCATTCTTTGAGGTGATTGTGACACTGGATGATGTACAAAATGAGAAGCCGCATCCGGAACCAGTCCAGCTGGCTTTATCCAAACTTGGCAGTGATCCACATGAAGCGGTGATGGTCGGTGATAATTATCACGACATTTTGTCTGGTCAAGCGGCAGGGACAAAAACGGCAGGTGTCGCTTGGTCCATTAAGGGAGAAGAGGCTCTTTTAAAGCATCGCCCTGATTTCATGCTGAAGAAAATGAGTGATCTCTTGGCGATTGTTGGAGCTGATTAAGTTGAGAAAAACAGATCGTTATCCTGTAAAAGGGGTCAATTCGCTTAGACAAGTCTATCGGACGGTCCCCTTTTTCAAAGTTGTGAAAAACTTTATCTTTATTCAATTGGCAAGGTACACGCCCTTTATGGGAATGAAAAACTGGATTTATCGGACTTTCCTTCGTATGAAAGTCGGCGAGGATACGGCGTTTGCCTTAATGGTTATGGTTGATCTGATGTTTCCTGAGAAAATTACTGTCGGTCGAAATAGTGTGATCGGCTATAACACGACCATCTTGTCCCATGAGTATTTGATTAAAGAGTACAGACTTGGGGAAGTCTATATTGGTGATGAAGTCTTAATTGGAGCAAATTCAACCATTCTGCCTGGAGTGACGATCGGTGATGGTGCGATCGTATCGGCGGGTACACTTGTTCATAAGGATGTCCCAGCAGGCTCCTTTGTTGGAGGAAATCCAATGCGCATGATTTATTCGAAAGAACAAATGGAAGCACGTCAATCTACGTCTGCTGAGTAGCTCGGCAGACTTTTTTGTTGACATTCTGACACGGTGTAACTATAATGATTACAACAGAGGTGAGAAAACATGAAAATCAGCAGCAGATTTACTGTCGCTGTCCATATTCTGGCCTTGCTATCACTTGAAAAAGGATCATTACAGACATCGGAGGATATCGCAGGAAGTGTGAATACAAACCCAGTGGTCATCCGCCGCATTATGAGTAAATTAAAAAAAGCAGGCCTAATCTCAACGAGTCTTGGCAAAGGTGGTTCTCAGTTGAACCGCAGTGAAGACGACATCACACTGCTCGATTTGTATAAAGCGGTTGAAGTCGTGGATGAGGGGGAATTGTTTCAAATCCATGAAAGCCCAAATCCTGACTGTCCGATCGGGGCAAATATTCAAGCGGTACTCGAATTAATTTTGTGCCGCGCCCAAAGTGCGATGGAGCAAGTGCTTGCTGAGATCAAATTAAGTGAACTAACGCAGGTGTTAATCAAAAAAATTGGATGATCTATTCAATTTTTTTTACCTCTGTTGTAACTTAATTAGTTACACCTCTCGTTATAAAAATAAAACCATATTGTAGGAGGAGTTAACATGAAAATTGGAATCATTGGCGCAACAGGTAAAGCAGGACAAGAAATTTTAAAAGAGGCTCAATCAAGAGGACATGAAGTGACGGCAATCGTCCGAGATGCACAAAAGGTGACAGATACATCAGTAGCCGTTTTAGAGAAGGATGTGTTTCACTTGGAGGCAGAAGACATCAAAGGTTTTGATGTCATCGTGAATGCATTTGGCGCACCTGCTGGACAAGAGCATCTTCACGTAGAGGCTGGGAAAAAGCTCATTGATATCTTGAAAGAGGCACCAGACACTCGTTTAATCGTTGTGGGCGGAGCAGGCAGTCTATTTGTAGATGACGCCAAAACAATGAGGCTTGTTGACACACCAGAGTTTCCAAAAGAATATTTCGCCACTGCTTCACAGCAAGGAGAAAACCTAAAGGATCTTCAAAAGACCGAAGGATTAAAATGGACATTCCTCAGTCCAGCTGCATTCTTTGACCCAGCAGGCAAACGCACAGGTTCTTATGTGAAAGGAAAAGACCATCTAATTGTCAATTCAAAGGGTGACAGCTATGTGAGCTATGCTGACTATGCCATTGCGCTAGTTGATGAAATTGAGCAGGCTGCCCATGTTGGAGAACGATTTACTGTTGTATCTGAAGCTGAATAGGAAGAGAAAAAGCCCCGCTGAAGAGCGGGGTTTTCAGCGTGCAGACAACCCCTCGCATTAGGTGTCAGTCCTGCGTGCCGGTGCTCACGAATCTCAAATTCGCTCTGCTCCGGTACTCGTCCTTCCTAGACTTCAAGGGCTTTCTATCACGCTGAAAAGAAGACAAAGGGCTAAAATAAAGGTCATTTTAGCCCTTTGTCAACAATCTGAAAACCCCGCTGAAGAGCGGGGTTTTATGCTTTAATGATCATCGCTTGACTGCCCATCTGTTTCCAAGAATCCTCAAACTGGTCACGATCGACTCGTTGATTCTTTTCTCCGTACGGGTTATTCAAGTAGACGTACTCCTCGTCGTAGCCTGTGATGACGACGCTATGCACATTAAAGCTCACATCTATTTTGCCATTTGGTGTATTCCATGTTTCGATGTTATCTGTTTTGTCAAAGGTGGATGTCGTAATCACCCATACAGGGTAGCCCTTTTCAAGTGATTGGTAGATGGCCTTTTTGACAGGCTTTCCAGTTAAGTCGACGACTTGATCACCCGCATATTTTTTCGCAAGTTGATAAATAGGTTCATGGTATACGCCAAGACCTGGGCCATTCTCCATATCGCCTACAAACCCATCATTCGGGTCTCCTTTTAAGCCATTCTCATAATTTAGTGGAACGCGCTTGATTTCATTTGCCAATGTATTTTTTGTCACTCGCTCATAGCCGCTGTAATGAAGCAGCATCGCTAAGCTTGTGACTTCGCAGCCGTTATATAGCTTTGGTGCATCCATTTGATTATAGAGGATGACATCCATGGCTTTTTTGCTTCCTTTTAAAGACTGGTGTGTGGCATCCGTTTTTTTCGATGAACGTGTCTCTTCTGCCGCAAGTGCGGTTTCGTTTTCTTTTGCTGCTTCGTGTGGCGAAGCTGTTTTTTTGACTTGGTCGATTTGTGAAACATAAATAAAGCCGAAATAAACAAGACATGCGCACAATAAAGTTAAGGTTAATGTCTGGATGAACTTCACTGTAATCTCCTGTGTTATTCAATATTTTTATGTATTATAGCACGTTCCTTCATTGAATATGTAGAAAAGGTTCAGGTGTCACTTGAATGTAATAATTCCACAAAATTTTAATGAAAATAGAGAGAAAATAAAAATGATTGATTTAATCACTTTATTTTGTTAGCATATTATCATATTAGCGAACTAAAGGATTCGGAATTTTTCGTTTTAATGTGTTGGAGGTGCGGAAGAACATGTTTATGTTTGAGAAACCATATGGTATGCGGGATTCATTGCCAGGATTGTATGAGACGAAGAAAAAAGTGAGACATTCATTAACAGAGGTCATGAATGGCTGGGGTTACCGTTTGATGGAGACACCAACGCTTGAATTTTACGATACAGTCGGTGTTCAATCGGCGATTACAGATACACAGCTATTTAAGCTCCTTGATCAAAACGGTCAAACCCTTGTGCTGAGACCTGATATGACGGGGCCGATTGCAAGAGTGGCGGCTTCAAAGCTTCATGAGCAGGCGTATCCACTTCGGGTTGGTTATGCAGCCAATGTGTTCCGGGCTCAGGAAAGAGAAGGCGGAAGACCATCTGAATTTGAGCAGGTCGGAATTGAATTGATTGGTGATGGTTCAATTAGCGCAGACGCTGAAGTCATTGCGCTTGTCGTATTTGCATTAAAAAATGCCGGGCTTCAATCCTTCAAAATAGCGATCGGGCATGTTGCTTTAGCCGAGACGTTATTTGTAGATGTACTGGGAAATACAGAGCGTGCAAACGTCCTTCGGCGATTTTTATATGAAAAGAATTATGTGGGATACCGGCAGCATGTAAAGCAATTACCCCTCTCATCGATCGATAAAATGAGGCTGTTACAGCTTTTAGATTTACGCGGCGGCGAGGAAGTCACGCAGCAGGCAGAGGAAATCGTGGTTTCACAAGAGGGAAAAGAGGTGCTCGCTGAGTTAAAGGCACTTTGGGAGACACTTGAAGATTACGGCTGTACAGAATATATCCGTTTAGACTTAAGCATGGTCAGTCATATGAGCTACTACACAGGCATTTTGTTTGAAGTATTTGCAGATCATGTTGGGTCTGTCATCGGGAGTGGAGGAAGGTATGATCAATTACTTGCTCATTTTGATGCACCTGCATCAGCTACAGGGTTCGGTCTTCGCTTAGACCGCCTTCTTGAAGCGCTAGATGCAAAAGAAATCAATGAACCGCAGGAGGCTGTGATTTTTAGTAAAGAACAAAGACTAGAAGCTTTTGCTTTTGCAGAAAAGGAGCGGTCAAAGGGGAAAAAGATCGTCCTGCAAGACTTATCCGGTATTGAAAATATTGACGCGATGACCAAGGCATTTGAGCAAGTGACTTATTTTATCGGCGCTAGAAAGGAAGAGCAAAATGGGTAAAGTGTTGACGATGGCGATGCCAAAGGGCCGGATATTTGAAGAAGCAGCAGGGCTGTTAAGGCAGGCGGGGTATCAGCTGCCGGAGGAATTCGAGGATTCAAGAAAGTTAATCATTGATGTACCGGAAGAAAACCTCCGCTTTATTTTAGCCAAGCCAATGGATGTGACGACCTACGTAGAGCACGGTGTGGCGGATGTTGGTATTGCAGGGAAGGATGTCATGCT
This sequence comes from Bacillus pumilus, assembly GCF_024498355.1. GTDB lineage: Bacteria > Bacillota > Bacilli > Bacillales > Bacillaceae > Bacillus > Bacillus pumilus_P. The sequence goes on along the minus strand of NZ_CP101833.1, from coordinate 3,040,653 downwards.
CGAAGAAGCTCGTGATGTATACGAAGTGCTCGATTTAAACATCAGCAAATGTCATTTAGCCGTTGCCGGATTACCGGGAGCCAGCTGGGGCGGTGTCGCGCCGCGTGTGGCAACGAAGTACCCAAACGTAGCCTCGTCCTATTTTAGAGAGCAAGGTGAGCAGGTAGAAATCATTAAGCTGAATGGTTCCATTGAATTAGCACCGCTCATCGGCCTTGCCGATCGAATTGTTGACATTGTCTCCACAGGTCAAACGCTGAAGGAAAATGGACTTGTCGAAACTGAACATATTTGTGATATTACGTCACGCTTTATTGTCAATCCTGTGAGCTACCGGATGAAGGATGCGGTGATCGATGAAATGGCGCAGCGTCTGGCAAGAATCATTGAAGGGGAAGGGGAGGAATCATCATGAACATCACCTATATACAAGAAGGTGAGACAGACACTCTCTCACTTAAGCGGTCTTTAGATACAGGAACGGAAGAGCAGCGTCAGGCTGTTCAGCGCATCATTCAAGAAGTGAGAAAAAATGGTAATGAAGCCGTACGGTCATTTACGAAACAATTTGACGGTGTATCCATTGAAGAGCCGCTTGTGACGGAGGATGAAATGGCAAGGTCCTACGAACGTTTGGAGCCGGAGATGATTCAGATTATCCAAACGGCTATCCGTCATATTCGAACATACCACGAGCGTCAGCTGACATCCTCTTGGTTTTATCACCAGCAGGACGGCTCGATGCTCGGACAAAAGGTGACGCCGCTCGATGCGGTCGGTGTGTATGTCCCCGGCGGAACAGCCGCCTATCCTTCATCGGTTTTAATGAATGTGATCCCGGCACTTGTCGCTGGCGTTGAACGAATTGTCCTTGTGACACCACCAGGGAAAGACGGCCGTCTGTCTGACGCTGTACTAGTTGCCGCAAAGGAATTGGGTATTTCAGAAATGTACAAAATGGGCGGTGCGCAGGCGATTGCGGCTCTTGCCTATGGAACTGACAACATCCAGCCTGTTGATAAAATCACAGGTCCAGGAAACATTTATGTAGCACTTGCAAAGCGAGAGGTATTTGGTCAGGTTGATATCGATATGATTGCGGGTCCAAGTGAAATTGCTGTCCTGGCAGACGAAACGGCACTTGCGCATGAGGTGGCGGCTGATTTGCTTTCGCAGGCAGAGCACGATGCGTTAGCATCCAGTATTTTGGTGACACCGTCTAAGACACTTGCTGAAAAAGTGCAGGCTGAGGTGCAGGCACAGCTGGACACTTTGCCAAGAAAATCAATCGCAGCACAATCCATACAAGATCATGGCCGTATTTACGTGACAGAATCAATTGATCGTGCAGTAGATGTCGTGAACCAATTAGCGCCAGAGCACTTAGAAGTGCTGACCGCTTATCCAGAATCGTTTCTTGGTCAAATCAAGCATGCAGGGGCGATTTTCTTAGGGCGTTATAGTCCAGAGCCAGTGGGAGATTATTTCGCAGGACCGAATCACGTGCTGCCAACAAATGGAACAGCTAGATTCTCAAGCCCGCTAGGCGTGACCGATTTTCAAAAGAAAACGAGCATTATTTCATACAGTAAAGAAGCCTTTGAGACACATAGGGAAAGCATTGCGGCTTTTGCAAGATTAGAAGGGCTTGAAGCGCATGCAAGGTCGATTGAAGCGAGAAAGCGGGAGGAATCAAAATGAGACAGGCGGAAACTGCGAGACAAACAAATGAAACGAACATTTCGTTAGCGTTAGAGATTGATGGAGAAGGAAAAGCGGATATTCAGACAGATGTCCCTTTTATGACGCACATGCTTGATTTATTTACGAAGCATGGACATTTTAATTTGACTGTAGATGCGAAAGGAGATACAGATGTCGATGATCACCACACAACAGAAGATATCGGCATCGTGCTTGGGCAAATGTTTAAGGAAGCATTAGGTGATAAAAAAGGAATCAAGCGGTACGGATCTAGCTTTGTTCCAATGGATGAAACCCTTGCCCAGGTCGTAGTCGACCTAAGCAATCGTCCTCATTTGGAAATGAGAGCGGTCTTCCCGAGTCAAAAGGTCGGCACCTTTGATACGGAGCTCGTTCATGAGTTTCTATGGAAATTTGCCCTTGAAGCCCGTATGAACCTCCATGTGATCGTTCACTACGGAACCAATACGCACCATATGATTGAAGCGATTTTTAAAGCGATGGCACGTGCCCTAGATGAAGCAACAACCATTGATCCGCGTGTGAAAGGGATTCCTTCGACAAAGGGGATGCTCTAATGATCGGAGTCATTGATTATGGGATGGGAAATTTGTTTAGTGTATCAAAAGCGCTGGAACGAGCTGGCGCCCCTTATATTGTTTCCTCTGAAGTGGAGGAGCTCAACAAGGCAGATGCTTATATTTTGCCAGGGGTGGGGTCGTTTCGTGATGCGATGCGGCTGCTAAGACAGACAGGGCTAGAGGCGTTTATCCACCAAGTCGTGCAGGAAGGGAAGCTGTTATTTGGCATTTGCCTTGGCATGCAGCTGTTGTTTGAAGAAAGTGAAGAGGCAGGACTGACAAAAGGATTGGGGCTGTTAAAAGGACGTGTCGTTCTTTTAAAGGATGGCGATCAGGACGGACAAAGGCTGAAGGTACCTCATATGGGGTGGAACGAGCTCGCATTTCATCAGCCGTCTCCATTATTTGACGGTGTGCCGGAAGGATTTGCGTACTTTGTTCACTCTTATTATGTGAGTGACATGAATGTAGAAGAGCAATTGGCAAGTGCGGATTATGGCGTACAAGTACCAGCAGTTGTTGGAAAGGGGAATGTGCTTGGGGCACAGTTTCACCCTGAAAAAAGCAGTACAACGGGAATGGCACTGCTCAAACAGTTTATTCAATTAGCAAAAGAACAGAGGGTGAACAAATGAGTGAATTTACACTGTATCCAGCGATTGATATGAGAAATGGCAAATGTGTACGACTTGTGCAAGGAGACTATGATCAAGAAACCATTTATGGAGATTCACCGCTAGATATGGCCGCGCGGTTTGCAAATGAAGGAGCGAAATGGATTCATCTCGTTGATCTAGATGGTGCAAAAGCTGGAAAGCGCGTCAATCATGAGCATGTGCTGGCGATTGCTTCCTCCTTAGATGTGAATGTACAAATAGGCGGCGGCATTCGGACAGAAGAGGACGTTGAATTTTATTTGAGCAATGGCGTATCTAGAGTCATTCTTGGCAGTTCTGCTGTTTCTAACCCAGCCTTTGTGAAAAAAATGCTTGCACAATATGGTGAGAAAATAGCGATTGGAATTGATGCACGAAATGGCTTTGTATCGACTGAAGGCTGGCTTGAAACGTCGAAAGTGAAGGCAGAGGAACTTGGCAAGGAACTGGCTAAGGAAGGCGCAGAGGTCTTTATTTTCACCGATATTCAAATGGATGGCATGCTCTCTGGTCCCAATGTGGAAAGTACGGTCCGATTAGCAGAAGCGACCGGAAAACAAGTCATCGCCTCAGGTGGAGTCAGTGCTGTCGCTGATATTCAAAAGCTGGCAGTGCAAAAGCATGCCGGTGTTTCTGGTGCGATCATTGGTAAGGCGCTTTACACGAAGCAGTTTACTTTAGCAGAAGCGTTTGAAGGGATTGACAGCATATGATGACAAAACGTATCATCCCATGTCTCGATGTGAAGGAAGGGCGTGTTGTCAAAGGTGTACAATTTCTAGGCTTAAAGGATGCAGGTGATCCTGTAGAATTAGCGCAGATCTATGATGAGGAAGGCGCGGATGAACTCGTCTTTCTTGATATTTCAGCCTCTCATGAAGGACGAAAAACGATGGTGGATGTGGTCAAGCAAGTAGCGTCCACTCTTGCTATACCGTTTACGGTGGGCGGCGGGATTAACCATCTTGATGACATGAAGCGTATATTAAGAGCGGGTGCAGACAAAGTATCGGTGAACACAGCGGCTGTTTTAAGGCCAGAGCTGATTTCAGAAGGAGCCGATTTTTTTGGTTCTCAATGCATCGTCGTCGCGATCGATGCGAAGTACGATGAAGAGAAAAAAGCATACATGGTCTATACCCACGGAGGGCGCCGTAAAACGGAAATAGAAGTCAGCGACTGGGCGAAAGAAGCAGTGCTGAGAGGAGCAGGGGAGATCTTGCTGACAAGCATGGATGCCGATGGTGAAAAAACAGGCTTTGATCATCGTCTGACGAAGCTTGTGTCAGAAGCAGTCACAGTGCCAGTCATTGCCTCTGGAGGCGCGGGCAATGCGCAGCATATGCTGGAGGCTTTTACAAAAGGAGAAGCTGATGCAGCATTAGCAGCCTCCATATTCCATTATAAAGAGACCTCGATTCAAGAGGTGAAGACATACTTGAGAGAACACGGGGTGAAGGTCAGATGAAACAGGCAAACGAATTAACCTTTAATGAGGCAGGCCTGATTCCTGCGATTGTACAGGATGAACAGAGCAAGGAAGTGCTGACGCTTGCGTATATGAATCAAGAATCCTATGAAAAAACGTTGGAAACAGGCGAAACATGGTTTTTTAGCCGTTCGCGAAACGAGCTTTGGCACAAAGGCGCCACATCTGGACATACCCAGCAAGTCACATCCATTCGCTATGACTGTGATAAGGACGCTCTGCTTGTACTCGTGGCACCAAGTGGCCCAGCGTGCCATACTGGCAGCTATAGCTGTTTTTCGGAAGAAGGCGTGAAGCCCCAAAGCGAAAAGCAGGACCGCTTTGCCATTTTAAATGAGCTTGAACAGGTCATTGCAAAGCGTCAGGCAGAAATGCCGGAAGGAGCTTATACAACCTATCTATTTGAAAAAGGGGTCGATAAAATCCTGAAAAAGGTAGGGGAAGAAGCTTCCGAGGTCATCATCGCAGCGAAAAACCGTGATCAGGAAGAGTTGAAATGGGAAACAGCCGACCTCCTATATCACCTTCTTGTGTTATTACGTGAGCAGCAATTGCCGCTAGATGATGTATTAAAGGTATTAAAAAAGCGTCACCAAGGTGAATGAAAAGCCGGGGACACTCCTGGCTTTTTGCTTTTGAGTGAAAAACAAATCCTTCCTTTTCTTTTGTTCTATGTGACGACTCGTGAAGTATGTTATACTACACACGGTACACTGTTCGAAATGGAGGGTATCGGTGAGTAAATACACTTCTCAAAATCATCACACACAAGTCGTCCAACTATTCCAAGATGGGCATTACTTTTTTCATAAAGGTCTAAAAGCATATAGAGAAAGAAATCTGCCAAAGGCAGTTAAGCTGATACAGCGGGCTATTGTACTTGAGCCTGAAAATGTAGAAATGCTGTCACAGCTTGCCATTATTTATACTGAAATGGGTCATTACCAACAATCAAATGAACTGCTTGATTTCATCCTCGAACACGTAGATGAAAACATGTCAGAGTGTCACTATTTTAAAGCGAATAATTATGCCAATCTCGGACTTTTTCAAGAGGCATATAAGTCAGCCACTGCTTATGCCGCTTTGGAAGAGGATGGGGAATTTACGGATGAAAATGATGATCTTCTCGACCTGCTCGATATGAGTGACGAAGAGGACGAAGATTTTCCTTATGATCAGGATGACCTGATTGTGAAGCAGGATCAAGCGAATCATTTGTTAGAAAGCGGCAGGCTTGACGAAGCTATTGAGATGCTAGAACAGATGATTGTTGAGTATCCAGAATTTTGGTCAGCTTATAATAATCTCGCTTTGGCCTATTTTTATTCTGGTCAGATTCATCAAGCGAAAGAGACGTTGAACCGGGTCCTTCATGAAAATCCCGGTAATCTGCATGCCCTTTGCAACCAGCTCGTGTTCTATCATTATGAAAAAGAAGAAGAGAAGGTCAACGTGTTAGCGAAGCAATTAACGCACGTGTATCCAATATTAAGTGAACAGCGTTATAAGCTTGGTGCGACATTTGCCCTCGTTGGAGAATTTGAATGGGCCTTTAAATGGCTTTATTCTTTGTATAAAACAGGCTTTCAGGGAGATAGTACATTTTTATACTGGCTTGCCAGTGCAGCCTATCAAACGGGCCACAAAACGCTGGCACAAACCGTTTGGAATAAAATGGTAGAAGAAGATATAGATGCAGATGAAATCAAGCCGTGGCAGGATAAACCAGAGGAGACTGAACCAATGGTCTCAATTGAGGAACGGCTAACTGCGTACTATGTCAGTAAACAAAAAGGTGAACGAGACGTTCTGCAGTCTGTCCTTGATGCCCGCGCAGCGAAAACAGCCTTTGAACAGCAATTCATCGAGCTGCTTTTATATGAAGATCAAATGGAAGAACGGTCTTTTTCAGGAGATGCGCTCTTCGCAAAACAGGCGGCATCCGCTTTGGAAAAAGCCGTGCAGCCTGATAACCACATGCCATATTTTTGGTTATTCCATATTATTCAGCAGGCACGTGCTTCTGGTGTAGATAAGAAAAATGCGCCTGCATGGGCAGCAGCTTCTTATTACCTATGGATGAATGAACAAGAAGAATCATCCGTCAGTAAAAAAGAGGTAGCGTCCTCTTTTCAGATCAGCGTTCAGACACTGTCTAAATATGAAAATGTCATTTATACGTTCATCGACTAATAGGTAAATAGATTCATAGAATAGTAGCATGACCCAAAAGGTCATGTCAGCGTGTAGACAAACCCTCGCATTCTTTGTCAGTCCTGCGTGCCGGTGCTCACGAATGTCAAATTCGCTCCGCTCCGGTACTCGTCTTTCCTAGACTTCAAAGGTTTTCTATCACGCTGAAAAGAAGACAAAGGGCTAAAATGAAGATCATTTTAGCCCTTTGTCAACAATCTGGCATGACCTAAAGGTCATGCTTTTTTCTTGGATAAAAAGGTGGGATTTGCAAGGATTTGGCGAAGTATGACAATCACGACATGTTTTTGAAACATAAATGTAATAAAAATATTAGCTCATTTTGTCGATGTCTCATGTATAATGAAAATCGTGGATTAAAACAAAGACATATATTTAGATATTTTACTATACATAATGAAACACCTAGTGATAGAAACAATCTGGTCAACATCTGACTGATCAATCAGGAAGAAAGACATAGAGAGCACAGATTGGTCGCAGAGAATTTGCTGCTTTCTAATGTCGCTTGGGAAATTGTCAAAGGAGGAACTATTCGTGAAAAAGTTTATCACTTTCGGTTTAGCTTCGGTGATCGGAGCGAGCGGTTTATTTATCCCATTTACTCATGAAGCAAATGCACAGGACTTTGAACAAAAGAAACAAGAACTAGACAGCAAGCAATCTGAGGTAAACAAGAATCTTCAAAAGAAAAAAGAAGAGCTTTCAAAACTTGAAGCAAAACAAGAGGCACTTGCACTAAAGCTGAAAGAAATTGACGAGAAAGCTTTAAAAACAAGTGATCAAATCGAAGAAAAACAAGCAGAAAATGAAAAAACAAAAAAAGAAATCAAAGCACTGAAAAAAGAAATTGCTGATACAGAAAAACGTATCGAAGAAAGAAACGAATTTTTGAAAAAGCGTGTACGTGCGCTTCAAGAAAACGGCGGTTCTACGAAATACATAGATGTATTACTAGGAGCAAAAAGCTTTAGCGATTTCATCAGCCGTGCAGGTGCTGTATCTACACTAATCAACGCAGACAGCGAAATCATTAAAGAGCAAGAAAGAGACAAAGCTGAACTCCAAAAGTCTGAAAACGAATTAAACACAAAGCTTGAAGATGTTCAAAAGACACTTGCAAAGCTTGAAACACTTCAAACGGACTTGAATAAACAGCTTGATGAAAAAGACAAGCTATTCAAGCAAGTGAAAAAGCAAAAAGGAAGTGCTTCTTCTGAAATCAGTGAATTAAACAGCCAGGCTAACAGCATTGCATCTGAAAAAGACGCAACAGTTGCTGCACAAAAGCAAGCTGAAAAAGAAGCAAGAGAAGCAGCTCAAAAAGCAAAAGAAGAAAAAGCACAAAGACAGCAGCGTCAAGCTAGTGTTCAAACAGAAGACAACAGCTCAAATAACGATAGCAGCCCGTCTTCAAATAACAGTGGATCATCTAATAACAACAGCAGTTCACCAAGCAAGAAGCCATCTTCTGGCGGTGGATCACCTGTCAGCAATAACGTAGGCGGAATCGAAGGTGCCATCAGCACAGGTTCTACCATTGTTGGACAATCTCCATATAAATGGGGCGGCGGCAGATCACAAGCCGATATTAACGCACGTCGTTTTGACTGTTCTTCATTCGTCCGCTGGGCATTTGCATCAGCAGGCATCAACCTTGGACCAGTTGGCGGAACAACAACAGATACGCTTGTAGGTAAAGGAAGAGCTGTAAGTGCATCTGACATGAAACGCGGAGACCTTGTGTTCTTCGATACGTATAAAGTAAATGGACACGTTGGTATTTACTTAGGAAACGGTACATTCTTGAACGATAACAGCTCCCATGGTGTTTCAGTTGATTCAATGAGTAATCCTTATTGGAAGAGATATTTCAATGGCGTTGTAAGAAGAGTCGTTGAATAAATCACTACTTTGTATATAACCGTAAACAGGCTTCCTTAAACAGCAGTTTAAGGAAGCTTTTTCTTTTTTTGAAGATATGAGCAAATGATTCGCTTATTCCCCGCAGATTTAATAGGATATGGGTAAGGAATAAAAGCTAAGAATGGAAATGATGCTTTCTGTCATGAATGGAAGCATCACCCAAGGGCATTCTAATAGGAAATGCTAGCAGCAATTGAAGAGGGAGTGACAGTTGTGTCAGAAGAAAAAATCTACGATACGATCATCATTGGAGCGGGTCCTGCCGGAATGACAGCCGCTGTTTATACATCACGGGGAAATCTTTCAACATTAATGATTGAAAGAGGAATTCCAGGCGGACAAATGGCGAATACCGAAGATGTTGAGAACTATCCTGGCTTTGAAAGCATTTTAGGGCCGGAACTTTCAAATAAAATGTTTGAGCATGCGAAGAAATTCGGTGCGGAGTATGCGTATGGCGATATTAAAGAAATTGTTGACGGTGAAGAGTACAAAATCGTCAAAGCCGGTTCAAAAGAATACAAAGGACGCTCTGTCATTATTGCAGCAGGTGCTGAATACAAAAAAATCGGTGCACCAGGTGAAAAAGAGCTTGGCGGCCGCGGCGTATCATACTGTGCAGTATGTGACGGTGCCTTCTTTAAAAACAAAGAGCTTGTTGTGATTGGCGGCGGAGACTCTGCGGTAGAAGAGGGTGTTTACCTCACACGCTTTGCATCAAAAGTAACGATTGTCCATAGACGCGACAAACTTCGTGCTCAAAGCATCTTACAAGCACGTGCCTTTGATAACGAAAAAATCGACTTCATGTGGAATAAAACCGTAAAACAGATTAATGAAGAAAACGGAAAAGTCGGCAGTGTGACATTAATTGATACCGTGACAGGTGAAGAAGAAGACTTCAAAACAGACGGCGTCTTTATCTACATCGGTATGCTGCCACTTTCTAAACCATTTGAAAACCTAGGGATTACAAATAAAGAAGGCTATATTGAGACAAACGAAAGAATGGAAACAAGAGTAGAAGGTATTTTCGCAGCTGGTGACATTCGTGAAAAAACACTTCGTCAAATTGTCACAGCAACAGGTGACGGAAGTATTGCAGCACAGAGCGCACAGCATTATGTAGAAGAGCTTGCTGAAAAGCTAAAAGCAGCGAAATAAACGGCTGTCGTAAATCCTTAATATAGCGTCACGGGCTTTTAACTGGAATGTAACACGGGTGAAACAATTATCCGTTATGATAAAGCTAGTAATTGACCCCCTTTTATAAGGAATATATGTTTGGCACGGATGTGAATCCGTGTCCTTTTTTTTTGCATAAAATCAGAAATTCACGAGATGTTCACAAATGACGCATGGAGAACCGTTAGATGTTGTAAAATGAAGAGTAGAGAAATTGGACGTGACATCATTCAGACGAAAACCTGTCTATTTTCGGTGAAGAACGGGCATGTTCATTGTGGGAGTCAGGATGAACCTGTATAATAAGAAAAAGACATATAAGAGTAGGTGACAGCTGATGCAACGAGTAACCAATTGTGTGCTGCATCACGAAGATCAAGTTCTCTTGCTGCAAAAGCCAAGACGCGGCTGGTGGGTAGCGCCCGGCGGCAAAATGGAAAGCGGAGAATCGGTCAAGGATTCAGTCGTTCGAGAGTATAGAGAAGAAACAGGCATTTATATTTTAAATCCGCAGCTAAAAGGTGTTTTTACCTTTATCATAAAAGAAGGCGATCAAATCGTTCAAGAGTGGATGATGTTCACCTTTATGGCAGATTCATTTACCGGGAAAAACGTGACAGAATCAGAGGAAGGTATTTTAAAATGGCATGACGTACAGGATGTGCCTAGTTTGCCGATGGCTCCTGGAGATTCCCATATTCTTGACTTCATGCTAAAGGGAAAAGGGCTTCTCCACGGCACTTTTACGTATACACCCGATTTTGAACTAATTGCTTATCGGTTAGATCCTCAAGGAGACTAATAAATGAACCGTTTTCATAAAGAAGGAGAGGGAGCAGGCATGAATACGCACAAACAAGATGATATTCAGCTTGTGATTATTACAGGAATGTCAGGTGCAGGGAAAACCGTTGCCATTCAAAGCTTTGAAGACTTAGGTTACTTCTGTGTGGATAACTTACCACCATCACTTTTACCGAAGTTTCTAGAGCTTATGAAGGAATCGAATTCAAAGATGAGCAAGGTGGCTCTTGTGATGGATTTGCGCGGCCGCGAATTCTTTGATAGCTTAGTTGCTGCCTTAGATGAAATGAATGATATCGGCTGGATCACACCAAGGATTCTATTTTTAGATGCAAACGATAAGGTGCTTGTCTCAAGATACAAAGAAACGAGACGTTCGCATCCCCTTGCAACAACAGGACTGCCGCTCGAAGGTATTGCAATGGAGCGCGAGCTGTTAGAGGAGTTAAAAGGCCGATCTCAAATGATTTTTGACACATCGGATCTGAAACCAAAACAGCTTCGAGAAAAAATTGTCACACACTTTGCCACCAATCAAGGGCAGGTGTTTACAGTGAATGTGATGTCATTTGGCTTTAAATATGGTCTGCCGATTGATGCTGATCTTGTATTTGATGTGAGATTCCTACCGAACCCTTACTATATTGAGAGCATGCGTCCACAGACTGGAAACGATGAAGAAGTGCGCTCCTATGTGATGAAATGGAGTGAAACGCAAAGGTTCACAGAGAAATTAATCGATCTTCTCAGCTTTATGCTTCCGTCCTATAAACGAGAAGGAAAAAGCCAGCTTGTGATCGCCATTGGCTGTACGGGCGGCCAGCATCGATCTGTGACGCTCGCTAACTATTTAGCGGAGTATTTTAAAAACGATTACTATACACATGTCACTCACCGGGACATTGAAAAGAGAAGCAGAAAATAGATGACGACACTACCAAAGGTTGTCATTCTCGGCGGCGGTACTGGCTTATCTGTATTGCTCAGAGGGCTAAAAACAAAACCAGTGGATATTACCGCCATTGTAACGGTTGCTGATGATGGGGGCAGCTCAGGCAGACTGCGCCATGATTTGAATATTCCGCCTCCAGGCGATATTCGAAATGTACTTGCGGCACTCTCTGATGTTGAACCGCTTGTAGAAGATTTATTTCAGCACCGTTTTAACAAAGGGAATGACTTAACAGGCCACTCTCTCGGCAACCTCATTCTTGCGGCTATGACAAATATAACCGGTGATTTTTTTCATGCCGTCACAGAAATGAGCAAGGTCTTAAATGTGAGAGGAAAAGTATTGCCAGCAGCGAATTCAAGTGTTGTTCTTCACGCGGAATTAGAAAATGGGCAAGTGGTGACTGGAGAATCTAAAATCCCAACCTATGGGGAAAGGATTAAACGAGTGTTCCTCACACCAAATACGATTGAGCCGCTCCAAGATTCCATTCAAGTCATCCGTGAAGCTGATTTGATCGTCATTGGACCTGGCAGCTTATATACGAGTATTTTGCCGAACTTGCTTGTACCGCATATTGGAGAAGAAGTGATTCGCTCTAAGGCGAAAAAAGTGTATATTTGTAATGTCATGACGCAGCCGGGGGAAACGCTTTCCTACAGTGCAGCTGATCATGTGCAGGCATTAAACGATCATATGGATCGACCGTTCATTGATATCATTTTTGTGAACAATAAAGAAATTCCAGAAGAAATCAAAGCAAAATATGCAGAAGAACAGGCGCAGCCTGTACAGTTCGACACCGATGTACTCAAAGCAATGGGTCTGGAAGTCATCCCTGGAGAAATCATTACATATGACCAACATGTGATTCGTCACGACACGCTCAAGGTGGCCTCACTGCTCGTCGACCTGCTGCATCAGAAAAAATAGGAATGGGGGTGGCAAGGATGTCATTTGCATCCGAAACAAAAAAAGAGCTGACTAATCTGGACGTGAAGGACTGCTGCTCAAAAGCAGAGCTTTCTGCCCTCATCCGTATGAACGGTTCATTATCTTTCTCTAATCGAAAATTGATTATAGATATACAGACAGAGAACGCAGCCATTGCAAGACGCATTTATACGCTGCTTAAAAAGAAATATGACGTGACAGTCGAGCTGCTCGTCCGTAAGAAAATGAGATTAAAAAAGAATAATGTGTATATTGTCAGACTGGTAGAACGAGCGAAAACCATTTTAGAGGATTTGAAAATATTAGGTGAACAATTTGTATTTGAGCGCAATATTTCAGAAGAACTTGTGAAGAAAAGATGCTGCAAGCGCTCCTATATGAGAGGTGCTTTTTTAGCAGGCGGTTCTGTGAATAATCCAGAAACGTCTTCCTATCACCTTGAGATTTTTTCGCTATACAAAGAACATAATGATGCCCTTTGTGAGCTGATGAATCAATTTCATCTCAACAGTAAAACACTTGAGCGCAAAAAAGGGTATATTACGTACATGAAAGAAGCTGAAAAAATTACGGAATTTCTAAGTGTTGTGGGCGCCCATAACTCATTGCTTCGCTTTGAAGACGTGCGAATCGTCCGTGATATGAGGAATTCCGTGAACCGGCTCGTCAATTGTGAAACAGCAAACTTGAATAAAACGATCGGTGCCTCACTGCGTCAGGTCGAAAACATTCAATTCATTGATGAAAAAATTGGACTGGATGCTCTGCCGGATAAACTGCGTGAAATTGCGAAACTGCGAGTCGACTATCAAGAAGTCACGCTGAAGGAACTTGGCGAAATGGTGGAAAGCGGCAAGATCAGCAAATCAGGCATTAACCACCGCTTAAGAAAGCTAGATCAAATTGCAGAACAATTACGAAACGGACAAGCTGTTACACTTAAATAGGGAAATAAAAAAGGGAGGCAGATCATATGGTGGAAAAAACGGTCACAATCCAGCTGAAAACAGGTTTACAGGCACGTCCAGCTGCTTTATTCGTACAAGAAGCCAATCGCTTTGGTGCGGATATTTTTCTAGAGAAAGATGGGAAAAAGGTCAATGCGAAGAGCATTATGGGTCTCATGAGTCTTGCGATCAGCTCTGGAATCACTGTCAAACTGATTGCAGATGGTGCGGATGAACAGGAAGCCATTGATGCGTTAACGGATTTTATCAATCAAGAAAACTGAGTCTCTTCACAGGCTCAGTTTTTTTAGGAGGGAATGTGGATGATTCAATCAGCCTTTTTACAGAAGATCGGATACGAAGGTCAGTCCATCACCTTTGATCACTTGCCTGCTTTATTAAAAAAGATGGCGTATACTTTTCCATTCGAAAACAGATCTGTGCTGAATAAACAATCCTATGACTTGAATCAAGAAGGGTTGAAGCAGCATCTTCTTGAAGGAAAGAGAGGGGGTCTTTGTTATGACCTCAATCCTCTCTTATATTATGTGTTAAAACAGGCAGGACTCGCTGTACAGCTCGTTCAAGGGACAGTGTATAACAAGGAAGCGGACACGTGGGCAATTGATGGAACGCACGTAGCCATAGTCCTGAAACATCACAACAAACGCTTTCTCATTGATGCAGGCTTCGGAGTCAATTTACCTCTTCAGCCTGTACCCTTTACAGGTGAATGGGTAGAAGCACCGTCTATTCGTTTTCGCGTCAAAGCAGAGGAAACCGAAAAAGGGACACACCTGCTCCAATTAGACAGAGGAGAAGGTGCTGAAACAGGCTATGCTTATACATTAAAAGAAGTCAACGAGCACACTCTGGTCCAAATGAGGCAGGAGATTTATGAAAATGAAGCATCCCCATTTAACAAAAGACCGCTTGCTTCAAAGCTGACGCCGTCAGGGCGTGTTGTCGTCACGGAGGATCATGTCACCACACATGAACATGAAGAAGTATCGAAAAAGCCGCTCCCACAGCCTTTTGAGGACTACGTGAAAACTCTTATACCGTGAACAATATAAAAAGACAGCCCTTTTGACCTAGGGCTGTCTTTTTTCATTGACTAACGAATACGTGTAAATGTCGCATAGTGGTCCGTTGTTTTGTAGATGAGCCAGTCACTTGAATACACGAGGCGGTCAGCATTACGGAAGCCGGAGACGTAGTTGATATCTGCCTCACGCCATGTTCGGCCGCTGGCTGAAGGAAGACGTCCCTCCCGGTTAGAGAAAACATCTCCACCGATGCTTTTGCCTGGCGCAACCTCCGCTAGATTTCCCTTCGATGCAACCCATCCAAGAGCACTTGCTTGTGATTTTGTGATGTAATTATCAGGTAGTCGTTTGTAGCGAATTAAATAATCTGCTACCCCATCAAATGTATTAATGACGGCAAGGGTACGCAAATCTGATGCAAGTTGAATGGAAGCAGGTTCATTCGTGGCTGTTGGTGTAAGAGGTGTTGCTGCTTGAGCTTGCTGCGGGATAAATCCAGAAAACAGAATAGCAGCGATCAGAGCGAACATAGTAAAAATCGAACTTATTTTTTTCATCTTCATCCTCCTATAAAGGAAATCGGATGCTGTCCTCTTGTTGCTTGTCTATCCATATTATAGCACCCGAATATGAAGGAAATGTAAAGAATCAGAACCTTTGCTAAAATGAGTCTTTTCTCCCGAGTCCATTCTTAGGTAATAAATAAAAAGACGCAGCTCCCTGCGCCTTTCAGCGTGTAGACAAACCCTCGCATTCTGTGTCAGTCCTGCGTGCCGGTGCTCACGAATGTCAAATTCGCTCTGCTCCGGTACTCGTCCTTCCTAGACTGCAAAGGTTTTCTATCACGCTGAAAAGAAGACAAAGGGCTAAAATAAAGATCATTTTAGCCCTTTGTCACAGTCTAAAAGACGCAGTTCCCTGCGCCTTTTTCCATTAAGTTGTGGCAAGCTCCTTCACAACATCAACAGGGGCCTTGCCATCAATTCCGTGAATCACATTATGAATGGCTCGTTTTAGCATGAGATCTCTTGTTGTTTCAGTAGCGGAACCGATGTGAGGGGCAAGAGTAACCTGGTTCATCTCTTTGAATGGATGATCTTCCTGGAGCGGTTCTTGCTCATACACATCAAGACCTGCCCCTTTGATCCATCCCTCCTGAAGCGCTTGAATCAGACTTTGCTCATCCACTGTTTTTCCGCGGGAGATGTTCACGAATAAAGCTGTCTGCTTCATTAACTTAAATTCTCGTTCCCCCATCATATGATACGTTTCTTCGGTTAGCGGTGTGATCAAGACAATGATATCGGCTTGCTTCAGCAGGTCATCAAGTGCGCAATACACAGCGCCATACGCCGATTCAGCCTTTTCATTCCGGCTCCGGTTATGATAGAGGACGTTCATATCAAAACCAAGTGCTGCCCGTTTGGCTACTTGCTCCCCGATACGGCCCATGCCAATAATGCCGAGCGTTTGATGATGAACATCAATGCCAAATATATCTTCTTCCTGTACAAATTTCGTCCATTTCCCCTCGCGGATAAAACGATCAAGCTCGGTGATTCTTCTCGCCGAGGAGAGAATGAGCGAAAAGGCGAGATCAGCGACGGTATGATCAAGTGTATGAGGAGTGTGCGTGCCGATCACCCCTCTTTGTTTCATGGCTTCTATATCAAAGTTGTCATAGCCGACCGAGTTATTGCTCACCACCTTGAGTTTTGGTGAGTGATCTAATAGCTCCTGATCGATTTTCGTTCCAGACGTCAAAAGGCCATCAGCATGTTGCAGCTTCTCAAACAAAATATCTCTTGGAATGGGGTCCTTTGATTGCCACACCTCGTATGTACAATGTTCCTTTAGTATTTTCTCAAAAGAGGCAGGTAAGGGTTTGGCGACAAAAATATGTGGTGTCACAGTCAACTCGCTCCTTTCACATCGTCATCTTGCTCCTTTTATTATAAAGCAACCATTTCGGTATCACACGTTTGAATATGAGTTGTTCAATATTTAATATACTGAAATAACGGTGAAGGAGAGACATTTTCTTAGTGAACAAGTATATTCATAAGCCATCTGATGCATTTTTAAAACATAAAAAATAAGCTATTGGTAGATGTGTCATGGGAAACTATCAGATTTTTTGAGAGATTATCTGACAAACTGGAAAATAGATCGAGACTTTCTGGTAGAAAATTTATTATATTTGAAATGTATTAAACGGGACGTCCATTTTCTACTAAACCATTTCATCGTCTTTTGATGAACTGAGAACAATAGATTGAAAGAGCAGGCCGCATATCCCTTACGCTGAAGCGGTACAAAGATCAAAATAGAGAAAATGCTTACATTTTTTCTCATCGTTTTCTCATTTTTTTCTTTTTTTTCTATCATTTTTCTTCTCTATGCTTGAGAGCACACGAGAGAAAAGGGGGACAGGCAAGGCGTTACGATACTTAAAAAAAGATGGGAGATGGCAACATGGGATCAAAATTAGAAGAGATTCTTCAGCACAATTCAGAGTTTGTAAATGAGAGACATTATGAGCCTTACAAAGCGGGGAAATTTCCTGAAAAGAAACTGGTCATTTTAACTTGTATGGATACACGTCTTTTGGAACTGTTACCGCAATCCATGGGGCTGCGTAACGGTGATGCCAAAATCATTAAAAACGCCGGAGCCATCGTTACACATCCGTTCGGCAGTGTGATGCGGAGTATTTTACTAGCCATCTATGAGCTGAAAGCAGAGGAAGTGTGCATTGTGGGACATCATGAATGCGGAATGGCAGGTCTTGCGGCAGAGCCTTTACTTGAAAAGGCCAAAGCACGCGGAATTGAAGAGAAATGTTTGAGCATTGTGAAAAACTCAGGGGTTGATTTAAAGGGCTGGCTGACAGGCTTTGATTCGGTTGAAGAGAGCGTGTCCCAAAGCGTGAAATTAGTCAAAGAGCATCCGCTGATGCCAAGTGATGTGGCTGTTCATGGACTAGTGATTCATCCAGCAACAGGAAAGCTGGATGTCGTTGTAAAAGACAAACAGATCGATCCACAGTATACCTAGATCATCTACACATACTTGAAGGAGGCCAACACATACCATGCGTTTTTATGGAAGATTTGAAGGTTATGATTCATCAAAATTTAGACGCGATTTAATCGCTGGGCTTGTCGTGGGCGTTGTGGCAATTCCTTTAGGCATGGCATTTGCCATTGCATCTGGTGTCGGACCAGAATATGGATTATACACAGTCATCGTTGCCGGCATTTTGATTTCATTGTTTGGTGGTTCAAAGTATCAGATCGGCGGGCCGACCGGGGCGTTTGTTCCGATTTTATTCGGGATTGTCAGCCAGTACGGTATTGAAAACTTACTCATTGCCGGTTTTATGGCAGGCTGTTTGCTTGTATTGTTCGGAATATTCAAACTAGGGAAGCTCATGAAATTTATTCCTCGTCCGGTTATCATCGGTTTTACTGCTGGTATTGCTGTCATTATTTTTTCAGGGCAGATTGCCAACTTCCTCGGATTAAAGGGTGTTGAAAAGCATGAAAGCTTTTTCCTCAATATGAGAGAAATCGTGGTCCATCTCGGCACCACAAATAGTCTCGCCATCATCACAGCCGTCATCGGGCTCATCGTGATTTTGGTGGCACAAAAATACATTCCCAAAATACCTGGTGCTCTATTAGGTTTATTGGCTTCAACATTTGTAGCCGTTCTCTTTTTCCAAGGACAAGTTGAAACAATTGGCTCTGCATATGGTGAAATCCCTCGCCAGCTGCCAAGCTTCGCTTTTCCTGAATTAACGATCGAAAAATGATTTATCTGCTGCCTCCAGCCATTGTCATTGCGCTTTTAGGCGGTGTGGAGTCAATCTTGTCAGCAATGGTTGCTGATAATATGAAAGGCTCTAAGCATGACAGCAACAAGGAGCTTGTCGGGCAAGGAATCGCCAATATGGCGGCACCGCTTTTCGGAGGGATTCCAGCGACTGGAGCCATTGCCCGTACAGCAACGAACATCAAAAATGGCGGAGCAAGTCCGATTTCAGGTGTTGTGCATGGCGTCGTTGTATTGCTCATCTTAATGCTCTTTGCACCATATGCATCCATGATTCCACTTGCTGCCATGGCACCAATTTTAATGTTTGTTGCTTGGAATATGAGTGAGAAAAAGAGTTTATCAATATTGTGAAAGTGAGAAATGCGGATTCACTTGTACTTGTCGTGACCTTCCTCTTAACGGTCATCGGTGATTTGATTATTGGCGTCACCGCAGGTCTCATTTTAGCGTTTATCGCCTTTATCAAAAAAATGAGCCAGACGACCAACATTCATACAAATGTCGCTGTTCCTCAAATAGAAACGGCAGCCACTTTAGAAAAACAGACAGACCAGAAAGATATCAGTATGTATTCAATTGAAGGACCACTGTTCTTCGGTACAACAGATTCATTGGAAAATTCGATTTTGGATCATGTTCAGACAAAGCCGAAAACGCTCATCCTGCTCATGAATAAAGTCAACTATATGGACACCTCAGCAGAAGCGGTCCTGATGAACATCTCCAATCGTTTAAAGCATCATAATGGAAAACTGATGATTGTCGGACTACAATCACAGCCAAAAGAGCTTTTGCATCGTACGGGTCTTTTTCATCAAATTGGAAAGCAGCATTTCTTTGAACGAACGGATGATATTTCACCACAGCAGCTATAAGGGTGTAAAAAAGCACGTGACAGTTTGGTCACGTGCTTTTTGCCTGTTCTATTTCAGTAGAAAAACGTTTTGTGAGTTTCTGTTGATGAGAGGCGAAAACCTCTTCTAGTGTCACATCATAAAGATCAGCTAAAACGAGTAGATTCGCTAATACATCACCCATTTCTTCGATAAGGTCTTTCTTTAACTCTAGTGTCTCTTGTATTTTTTCATCAGGCCGATCACGCCCAATTTCTACGGCTCTAACGGCACGAGCGAGTTCTCCCGTTTCTTCCATAAGGAAGCCTAACCGAATAAACGGCCCGTATTTTGTCCAATTTCTCATTTCGTAAAACTCTTTAATCCACTTCTCTATCTCAGTTGTTTGCATTTCTTTATACAGCTCCTTATATGGTGTTCGTTTTTTCATTTTACACTATATATAGACGATGCGGCTGTTTCTTTACAATTAATTATAGTAGAATGAGTGGGTGAAGAAATCATAGAGAGAGATGGAGCTGTTTGATGAAAACGATTTGTGTGTTTGCTGGTTCGAATCCAGGTGTGAATGACATCTACAAACAAAAGGCTGTCGAGCTGGGTGCTTATATGGCAGAGAAGGGCATTTGTCTTGTATACGGCGTTCACGAATTGGACTAATGGGAGCCATTGCAGATGAGGTATTGAAAAATGGCGGGCAAGTCATTGGGGTCATGCCAAAAGGGCTTTTTAGAGGAGAGGTTGTGCATCAAGAGCTAACAGAATTAATAGAAGTAAAAGGGATGCATGAACGAAAAGCGAAAATGAGCGAGCTGGCCGATGGATTTATTGCCATGCCAGGCGGCTTTGGTACATATGAAGAATTATTTGAGGTGTTATGCTGGGCACAAATCGGGATTCACCAAAAGCCAATCGGATTGTATCAAGTGAATGACTATTTCAAGCCGCTCATTGACATGGTGAAGTTCAGTGTACAGGAAGGTTTTTCAAATGAATTACACCTTCAATTGTTACATGCCTCCAGTGAGCCGGAAGAATTGATTTCACAGATGGCTTCTTATCAAACACCATCTCTTCAGCAGAAATGGACGGAGCTGTCTTAAAGCATGTGAACAACAAAAAACCGTCTGTTCGAAGGAGCAGACGGTTTGTTTTGTCATTATTTTTGTTCTTCTGAATTACGGGTCAAGACTTTGTCAATGAGTCCGTATTGAAGAGCTTCTTCCGCTGTTTTGAAGTTGTCACGATCTGTATCGCGCTCAATCACTTCAATTGGCTGACCAGTACGTTCAGCAAGTACTTGGTTCAGTTTATCGCGTAAAGAAAGGATTCGTTTAGCCGCAATTTCAATTTCTGTCGCTTGACCTTGGGCTCCGCCTAATGGTTGATGAATCATCACTTCACTGTTTGGAAGGGCATAACGCTTACCTTTTTCACCAGCAGCAAGCAGGAACGCACCCATTGATGCAGCCATACCAATACAAATAGTTGATACCTTTGGTTTAATAAATTGCATCGTATCGTAAATGGCCATACCAGCTGTGATAGAACCGCCAGGGCTGTTAATGTAGATAGAGATATCTTTCTCTGGATCTTCGGCTTCCAAGAAAAGAAGCTGTGACACGATGGAGTTGGCAACATTGTCATCGATCGCAGAACCAAGCATGATAATACGGTCTTTTAAAAGACGAGAATAAATGTCGTAAGCTCTTTCCCCACGATTTGTTTGTTCAATGACTGTAGGTATTAAATTCATAATGTTCCTCCTTCACCTTTTAGGTAAGTATGTAATTCAATGATACATTTTTGGTCAATAAAGGTCAAACAAAATGCTGACCTAAAATCAAATACCTCTATCCATTTTCCCCAAAACCCTTCCACTTCAAACCATCATATGAATATATGTATTTGAAAGAAGAAAATACATGGGCAGGTCTGATGATTAATCATTGCTTTCTTGCAGCATTTCCCTTATAATTTGATATGCTGACGTTCAAAAAACATATCGTGCGCTCGTAGCTCAGTTGGATAGAGCGGTGGTTTCCGGTACCACGTCTGCCGGGGGTTCGAATCCCTCCGAGCGCGTCTATAGTATCCAATAGGATTCGATTTATCATTTGTGAAAAAGCTGAAAACCCTTTGAAATAAAGGGTTTTCTTTGTTTTTTATGGAATTACGTGAGTAAACGTTAGAAAACGATATTATTTCATTTTGCACAAATTTTTCACTTGTGGCTCTTTCGAGTGATAACATTTTTTGAAACAAATCCAAAGTGTTTTTAGTATCTTCTTCTCTAAGCTCCTTCACCACATGAGAATAATATCTAAGGGTTGTGTCAATGCTAGCATGTCCTAGCCTTTCTGAAACATAATAAATAGATATTTTCTTGTAATGAAGTATACTGCATGGGTGTGTCTAAAACCATGAATTGTTCCAGGTTCAATTTTTAAGTCGTTCAAATGTTAATACTTTTTTAGGGTTTGTAGGACTAATAAAATAAGCTCATAAGGGTTTAGTGTTATTTCTTTGAAAAAATCTTTAAACAATTTCATTGTTTCAATATACATTTTAATGACTCTGTTAGAAGGGTCATTTTTTGTGGACTAAAAACCTTTTCCTGTCTTGTAGTCCCATGTTCGTGAAATGTTGTTTTCTTCATATCTAATTTCTTCAAAATATTTAATTAAACACCCAGATGATGCTAAAAGATATTGAGATTTAAAAATAAAATTAGCAAAACAGTTTCCTGAAAATCATTATAAGTATCAAACTGAAAAACAGAAATTTGTTAATGAGTTAGTGGAAAAGGCAAGAAATTGGGCAAATTCTTATTAAGTTTACGGGTGCAATAGTCCAGGAAGGCTTATCGCTTTTTTGTAGAAGTTATTAACGGAGAGTTTAGTTGTAGAAATGTTGTAATATAGATTTTGTTTAAAAAGATGTGGCTTTTTAACAATAAAATGGAGATTGGTTATAAATAGGGGGGAAGTTTGATGTTAAATCGTGTCATTCAACAATTTGGATTGAAGGTACTATCAATGAATGAGGTTGAAGATTCTCATAGTTCAACAGTTTATAAATGTATTTTGTCTAATGGTGATAAAGTTTTTTTGAAAATTCCTTTTACAAAATTGAAGTATCAGCGAGAATTAGAAGCCTATGAAATTTTAAAAGGAAGTGACTCTATTCCTGAAATGATGGATTATTGGACAGGTGATGAGGATTGTCCAGGTGCTTTTTTATTATCTGAATTAAAAGGGAAACCGTTAACATCTAATGCTACACCAACAATAGCGTTCCAAGTTGGGGTCCTTCAGGCTGAAATGCATTCTATTCGTCCTCTTTCTGAGCAAATGTTAACTTGTATAAAAAATGAATTTCCGAACTGGTCTCATTTTGTTGAACAGAAATTTTATAGTTTTGCTGAAGATGTAAGGGATATTTTGGATGAACAATTATACAAAAAAGCCATTGAAAAATTTGAAAAGATGAAACAAAAACTTCCGTCTCCAGATGGACCAAGCTTTGTACATATGGATTTTCGTCCAGCAAATATAATTGTTGATAATGATAAAGTTTCAGGAATAATAGATTTTGAAAGCGTAAGATTTGGTTCAACAGAAGTCGATTTTACCAAACTGTATCGTGATTTTTTAAGTTATGATGTTAGCTTGTATAATGCATACCAAGAAGGCTATAACAGTATCAGGCCATTAATTGACCTGGAGAATGTGTTACCTTTTTATCGATTTACAGATGCATTCAATAGTATTGGATGGTCTAAACGCCGAGGAATTGAAAAAAATGCTTTGTTTTTAGAAGAAAATTTGTCAAGATTGAAAAAATGGTTACTATAATATAAGATTTCTCTCTACATCAGAATATTAAATAATATATCGTGGAATGTGAAGGAATGTACTTAAATTAACGGGTGCTATTTTTAATAAGCACCCAATATGAAAAGACTTTTATTGTAAACATAGCAGTGGAATATATTAACAAAATGTATTCAACTAACATCTATCGTGTTGGTTCAAGTAATATCATTCTAATATACATTAAAAATGCTGCTCAAATCATAAGTTCAAAAAGACAAAGCTCTTAACAGGAGGCTTTGTCTTTTTTCTTGTATCTTCTTAAAATACTGGCCATAAGACTCATTTCTTCCCTTTTTAGGCGTATTTGTTGAGGTTGGTGGCTGTATATGATTAACATGGAAGGAAATTGACAATGAGGAGGGATTTCTTGTGGCGAAGATTTTATTGATTACGTTTCCAGCTGAAGGACATGTGAACCCCATGTTAGGGATCATAAAAGCATTGACGGATCGAGGTGATGAAGTTCATGCGGTCACAACTGAACATTATCAGGAACGAATCAAACGCTTAGGCGCTCACGTACATATACATCCAGACTATATTCGCACATTAAGTGTGGAAGAAGACGATTTAGATTCCATGCAGCCATTCTTTCATGCAATGCTGCAAACGTCATTAGATATTTTAGAGGTGGTGGAAACACTTTCTCAGCAGCATTCATTTGATTTGGTCTATTTCGATATGTTTGGGGCAGGCGAGCTTGTTCGAGATTACTTACAGATTCCAGGGATCGGTTCGAACCCTTCTTTTGTGCTGCAAGAGGCGCATTTTGATACACCTCTATATAGAAAGGATGAGAAGGCCGCTCATCTGTTAGAAGAAATAAATGAACGTTTTGGGGTACAGCCGAAGCGTTTGATGCAATTCATGAAAAACCGCGGAGAACTGAATATGGTGTATACAAGCGAATATTTTCAGCCGTCTGTCGATGCATTAAACGATTCGTTTGTCTTCATTGGGCCGAGCTTTCTAAAACGAGCAGATCAGCACCCATTCCCGCTGGAAGTACTTGAGCAAGAAAAAGTCGTCTTTATTTCGATGGGTACAGTTCTTGGGGATACAGAAGCATTTTTTAATCTGTGTATTGATGCTTTTGCAGACTTTGATGGAAAAGTGGTCATCGCAACAGGAGAAAAAATTGATAGGTCTCTCTTAAAAGAGGCGCCGACTCATTTTCTGATCGAGCCTTATGTACCGCAGCTTGAAGTGCTCGAACTAACAGATGTGTTTGTGACACACGGCGGAATGAACAGTGTCAATGAAGGCATTCATTATCACGTTCCGATGGTGGTCATTCCGGTCGACAAAGATCAGCCGATGGTGGCACAAAGGCTGACGGAATTATCCGCTGCTCGGACGCTTGATAAAGACCAGCTGACGACAAAGCAGCTAAGAGATGCCGTGGAGACTGTTCTGGAAAGTGACACGTACCGTGCCGGGATTGAAAAAATTGAAGAAAGCTTCCAAACAGCAGGTGGAACAGAAAAAGCATTACGTGTGATCGATCAATTTATGCAGGCGAAACAGGCCCAATCATGAGTCTCAGCGTGTAGACAAACCCTCGCATTCGGTGTCGTGCCGGTGCTCACGAATCTCAAATTCGCTCCGCTTCAGTACTCGTCCTTCCTAGACTGCAAAGGTTTTCTATCACGCTGAAAAGAAGACAAAGGGCTAAAATAAAGATCATTTTAGCCCTTTGTCAACAATCTGACAGACTCGATCATGAGTCTGTTTTTTTGATGAAAAAAGACATTGTATTTCCCATTTCTGTATGCTAATATTCAATTCGTAATCATTTCGATTGAAAATCGAAATGATTACGATAATATCAAATTGGGGGAAGTACATATGAATGATCAAGCTGTTTACATAAAGAAGAAATATGAGAAAAAGCATCCCTATGTGACATATACCTTGATGCTGTTTTCAGTCATGGCTTGTTTTTTATTGGCATCATGCTCTGAAAATAAGGCATCTTCCCGCTTACATGACCGAGAAGAAGATGAGCTAGTGTATGCAAGTACAAAAGATATAAGGGACATTAATCCCCATCTATATGGCGGAGAGATGGCCGCTCAAAATATGGTATTTGAATCGCTTGTCGTCAATACAGACAAAGGAGTTCAACCAGCGCTAGCTAAAAGCTGGGACATATCAAAAGATGGAAAGACCTACACCTTTCACCTTCGAAAAGACGTGACTTTTTCAGATGGTGAGCCGTTTAATGCGAAGGCAGTGAAAATGAATATTGATGCAGTTGTCAAAAATATTGAAAAGAACGCTTGGCTCAATCTCGTATCAGAAATCAAATCCACAAAGGCTGTAGATGAACATACATTTGTTCTCACGTTGAAAGAACCTTATTACCCAACGTTAGAAGAGCTAGGCTTAACTCGCCCCTTCCGTTTTATTTCTCCAAAAAGCTTCGTTGATGGGACCACAGCAAAAGGAGTCAAAGAGTATGCAGGGACAGGTCCTTATGTGTTAAAGGAACATAAAAAAAATCAATACGCCGTGTTTGAAGTAAATGATCACTATTGGGGGGAAAAGCCCAAGATTTCAACAGTGAAGTGGAAGGTCATGCCGGATCATCAAACGATTTTACTTGCGCTCCAAAAAGGAGAGATTGATCTCTTATTTGGAGCAGATGGTGACATGATCGACGGAGACTCATTTCAGGCGTTAAAGGAAGCGGGCCAATACGGTGTGACCGTGAGTCCTCCTGTTGGTTCAAGATCTATTGTGATCAACTCCAATCAACCAGTCACAAAAGATCCAAAAGTAAGAGAAGCATTTCAATACGCCATTCAAAAAGAAATGATTACAGAAGGGATTTTAAATGGAACGGAACAAGTAGCACACACGCTGCTTGCCTCATCAGTCCCTTATGCAGATATCCCGCTTAAAAAGAAAACCTATCAAAAAAAGAAAGCAGAGGCATTACTGGATGAGGCAGGCTGGAAGCTAAAAGAAGACGGCTATCGCTATCAAAAAGACAAACCACTAAGCGTGACCATTTATTATAATTCGGATAATGCAGGCGAAAGAACGATTAGTGAATCGATTCAACATGACTTCAAGCAGGTTGGGATCAAGCTGGATATTAGAGGAGAAGAAAAACAGGCGTTTTTAGATCGTCAAAAAACAGGAAAGTTTGATCTGATGTACTCTCTATCGTGGGGACTTCCTTATGATCCACAAACTTACGTCTCTTCATTCCGTGTTGCATCTCATGCTGATTATCAAGCCCAATTAGGCTTGAAAAAGAAAAAGTGGCTAGATGAGACAATTACGAAGGTATTGGTGGAACCAGATGAGCAAAAGAGAAAACAAATGTACCGAGAAATTTTGACGTATATTCATGATGAAAATGTCTACATCCCAATCTCTTACTCTGTGACAAAGGCCGTTTATAATAAGCGCCTTAAAGGTGTAGGTTTTCATGTATCACAGTATGAGATTCCCTTTGACCGATTGTATTTTTCGTCTTAAACCGGAGGCGGAGACATGACACACTATATCTTAAAACGAATATTGCTGCTTTTCCCACTCATTGTCTTCATCACCTTCTTTGCGTTTGTGTTACTTACGATGCGGGCAAGTGATCCAGCTGAGGTCGCTTTGCGTGTGAATCAAGTGACCCCAACAGAAGAAATGATTGAATCGATGCGACAAGAGCTAGGCTTAGATCAACCATTTTTCATACGCTATGCCACATGGCTTAAAGATGGATTAACAGGTGATTTTGGCAACAGCTATGTCACACAGGAGCCGGTTTTTGATCTCATTATGGAGGCGCTGCCTGCCACATTGAAGCTTGCAGGAGCAGCGCTCTTCTTCATCATTGTGTTGAGTTTATTATTCGGAATGGTATGTGCGTATGCGGCTCATACCTGGGTGGACCGAATACTGAGAGCCTTTGTGTTTATCACAGCTTCAATGCCTAGTTTTTGGTTGGGAATTTTGTTTATTTGGCTTTTTTCTGTCAAATTCAACTGGGTCAATACGAGTGGAATGGAAGGTTTCAAATCTATTCTTCTACCAGCTATCACACTATCACTTGGCTACTTATCGACCTATGTGAGACTGATTCGAAATCAAATCCTAAAGTTTCAGCACGAGCCATTTGTTTTTTATGCAAGAGCCCGTGGTTTAAAGGAACGTACTATTCAATTGAAAGTCATGAGACATGCGCTTCAACTAGCGGTGACAGCACTTGGCATGTCTATTCCAAAGCTCATTGCTGGAACCGTCATTATTGAAAATCTTTTTGCTTGGCCAGGGGTTGGACGGTTGTGTGTGACGGCTATTTTCCACGCCGATTTCCCGATTATTCAAGCCTATTTGTTTGTGATGGGGTTCCTGTTTGTTGTGTGCAACCTCATCGCTGATGTTATGCAAATGATCATGAACCCGCAGTTAAGAAAGGAGGGCTGAGAAAGATGATAGGGTGGAATCAATTAAGAAAAGACCGTATGGCCATTCTTTCTATCTGGCTATTAGCACTTGTCGCATTAGCTGGACTGTTTGCACCAGTGTTAGCACCACATGACCCGACAGATACGAACATTCTTCAAAAATATGCCGGCGTCAGTCTTACTTATCCGCTCGGAACGGATCAGCTGGGGAGATGTGTATTGTCGCGGCTTTTATATGGCATTCGCACAACGATGCTTGCGGCCATGCTGACGATGTGTATCACGATGCTCATTGGCAGCATACTGGGACTCATGGCCGGCTTTTTTCGAGGAAAGGTTGATGGAGTTTTGATGAGGCTGTGTGATGTCATGCTGTCCTTTCCAGCAGAGGTGATGATCCTTGCCATTGTGGGAATATTGGGACCTGGACTTTTCAATATTATTCTGGCCAATGTCCTTGCGAAATGGGCCTGGTATACAAGAATGATTCGTTCGTCTGTCCTGCAATATGCGAATGAGCCATCTGTTCAGTTTGCAAAAGTGTCTGGTGGTTCCCCCTTTTACATACTGAGGAGACATCTATTCCCTCGCATCTCAGGAGAAATCGCTGTCTTTGCTACACTTGATGCGGGGTGGGTGATTTTAAATATATCCGCTCTGTCTTTTCTTGGGTTAGGTGTGAGTGCACCTACACCGGAATGGGGCATGATGCTAAACGAGGCGAAGAATGTCATGGTGACACACCCAGCTCATATGCTCGCGCCTGGACTTGCCATCTTATTCGTGGTCATGGCGCTGAACTTTTTAGGAGATAGTCTGCAGCAGGCCACGAACCCTGCTATGCATCATATCAACAAAAAAGGGGGGAAACCATTTGCCTTTCATCGACGTAAAAAATCTGTCCGTACATGATCCAGTAAAGCAAAAGAATTTGGTGGCGAATATCACGTTTTCATTACAACAACAACGCTGTTTAGCCGTTATTGGAGAAAGTGGAAGCGGAAAATCAACCGTCGCAAAAGCGTTAATTGGCTTGATCCCTCCTTCGCTGGAAGTGGGAGGAGCGATCATGTTTGACGGTGAGAAATTGACAAGTCAGGCGGTAGAGCAGTGGCGAGGAAAACGAATTGGCTTCATCTCACAGGATGCCATGAATGCGTTCAATCCCATCGAAACCATTGGTCATCAAATGATGGAAACGTTTCAGCGGCATTTGGGCTTACGCGGGAAAGAAGGAAAAGCCCAAGCCATCACTGGACTGGAGCTTGTCCATTTAAGAAATCCACATCAATTGATGAAAAAATATCCTCATGAGCTGTCTGGCGGCATGCTGCAGCGTGTCATGATTGCGATCACGATGATGCTTTCTCCTGACGTGATCATTGCGGATGAGCCAACTGCGTCGCTTGATGCATACAATCGGCGTGAGGTCATCATGCAATTACAGAGGCTGAAAGAAGAAACAGGTGCTGCCTTGATCATCATTTCGCATGATTTAGGCGTCGTTCAGGCGATCGCTGACGAGTTGATGGTGATGCATCAAGGAGTGATGCTTGAGCATCGCGCAGCTGAGAAGATATTCACATCACCCGAGCATCCCCAAACAAAGCATTTACTAGAGACGAGACTTCGCTTATCTGCCCCCCTTGAAGCACTTAGACAGCAGAAGAGAGTGAGGGCGTTCCCATGTTGATCACAGCCAATCAATTACGCAAACATGGAGAGGCGAAAGGTTTTTTCTCTCATCAAAAGGAATCAAAAGCACGAATATCAAACGTATCGTTTCAAATCGAAAAAGGACAATGTATCGGGTTAGTCGGTGAGAGCGGAAGTGGCAAAAGTACATTAGCACGTATCCTGCTCGGTTTAGAAAAGTTAGATGGTGGAGAGGTATTGATTGATGGGAGGCCAGCTCACATATGGAGGAAGAAGAATCGGGGGAAAATGAGCGTTGTCTTTCAGGATTATCTATCTTCTGTCCATCCATCCTTTACGGTGAAAGAAATCATTGCTGAACCCATGCGATTGTTAAAGCATGAAAAGAATATGGATCAGAAAGTATTGTCATTGCTTGAGCAAGTCAGGCTTCCCTCGTCTTTGCTGAATCATTATGCCCATCAGCTAAGCGGGGGGCAGCTCCAGCGGGTTTGCATAGCAAGAGCCATATCCACGAATCCAGCAATTCTCATATTAGATGAAGTCCTTAGCTCACTTGATGTCTCTGTTCAGGTACAAATATTGGAGCTGCTTGAGACACTAAAACAAGAATTAGACATGACCATCCTGATGATTACGCATGATGTAGAGGCAGCGGTGTATCTATGTGACAGGCTCCTTTTTTTACATGAAGGGTTACTTGTGGAAGAATGTACAAATGACCAGCTGTTTGAAGCGACCCATCCATTTACGCTCAAGCTGCTGGACTCACTCATGCCTTTTCAGCTTGACAAAAAATAACCAATCTTTTATCGTATACGTAACAAACGACGGAAGGGTGACCCAATGCAATGAAGTACTAATCCTATGACCTGTAAGCAAAATGAAAGAACGAAGGCAATGAGCAAACGACATGTGTTGCTATGTTTGCTGCGTTTTCATTTTTTAGCTTCGGAATAGGATGGTACAGCTTGGGAATCAAAGAATGAGGGGATTGATACGGGGATGTGTGTGTTCATTCGATGAACAGCACGTCATTCTGTATCAATACGCTTATTTTTGTACACCATTTTGCCCCCTATTCTGAGAATGGGAGGCTTTTTCATGTCTCCTGATACGAAAGGAGAGGGTTGGATGTTACTCAGAGCCAATCAGTTAAAGGTATTTCGAAAGGATCGGTTGTTATTTGATATTGAGGAGCTTGCCATCCATCAAGGCGATCGCATTGGTCTAGTGGGGGCAAATGGCAGTGGGAAAACGACTTTATTGCATGTGCTGGCAGGTCAAGAAAAACCAGACAGTGGAACGTTTGCTGCCACAACGACCTGTACTTTGCTTCCACAGCTGAAAACAGCTGATGGCAGACAGAGTGGTGGAGAGATGACCCAGACTTATATTGAAAGAGCCTTAAGCCGTCCGTCTGCCCTTTTATTAGCAGATGAACCGACGACTCATTTAGATACAGAGCACATTGAGTGGCTGGAAGAGAAGCTGCGTGATGATCAAGGTGCCCTCATTGTCGTTTCACATGATCGTGCTTTTTTAGATGCGCTATGTACAGAGATTTGGGAGCTGGATGATGGGGTGCTCAAGCAATACAAGGGCAGCTACACGCATTTTGCACAGCAAAAAGAGCTGGCGCATCGTCAGCAGATGGAAGCCTATGAAGCTTATACACAAAAGAAAAAGCAGTTAGAGCATGCGCTGCAAAAGAAAATGAAAAAAGCGGACAAAGCCACAAAGCCATCACAGAAGCTGAAATCCTCAGGGCCCAAAATTGCAAAGCCCTACTATGCAAATAAGCAAAAAAAGCTTCAAAAAACAGCCAAATCCATTGAAACAAGAATGGAGAAATTAGAAAAGGTTGAGAAAGTAAAAGACGTCCAGCCCATTCAAATGACTCAGCATACGATGAAAGAAGTAGCAAGCCGAACCATCCTGCGTGTGAAAAATATAGATGGCAAGGCGGGTGATAAAGTTCTTTGGAAGCAGGCGAATGTGGAAGTGAGAGGCGGAGACAAAGTCGCCATCATCGGAAAGAACGGGAGCGGCAAAACGACATTTCTTCGAATGCTAGTGAGTGGACATCCCGGTGTTTCTCATTCAGAATCTATCAAATTAGGCTATTTTAGTCAGGATCTTTCAGGACTGAAGGTAGATGAATCGATTTTACAAAATGTGCTTAGAGAGGCCGTTCAAGATGAGACAGTGGTTCGAACGGTTTTAGCGAGACTAGGGTTTCGGGGAGATGATGTGTATAAGCTTGCTAGTGTGTTAAGCGGAGGAGAACGGGTGAAGACCATGCTTGCGTCATTGCTCGTCAGTGATGCCAATGTCCTCATGCTGGATGAACCGACGAACTTTTTAGATCTTGCGGCAGTAGAAGCGCTTGAAGGTCTATTGAAGGATTACCCAGGTACAGTTGTGTTTGTCTCCCACGACCGCAGACTCATTGAGGAGGTTGCCACTCGTATTCTGCATGTTCACGAAGAACGCATTGAAGGGTTTGATGGCACATATGAAGAGTATAGACAAAAGGAAGAAAAACCACCTGTTACAAAGAGAGAAGAGGAGCTTCTGTTGATTGATATGCAGCTGTCTGAAGTGCTCAGTCGCTTAAGTATAGAGCCTTCTCAGGAGCTTGAAGAGACATTTCAAGCATTATTGAAAAGAAAGAAGTCTTTGGAGTCATAAAAAGAAACCCCTGTGTTTACTGCACAGGGGCCTGTTCATTTCGTTCCTTTTTTAATTGTTCTAGTTCACTGACTGTGACAAGCTGGTAGCCTTGTTTGGTGAGCTCATGTATGATCTTCACTGCTGCTCGAGCTGAGCTTTCATAGATATCGTGCATTAATACCGTTCTGCCATCTGCTGCATGTGAGAGAACGTGGCTTGTGATCTGCTGGCTGTTACGAATTTTCCAATCCTCAGGATCAACATCCCACAAAGAAACTTTCATATCAACCGCTTGATTGATGTCTTGATTTGTTCCTCCATATGGCGGTCTAAAGTGTGTAGGTGTATAACCGCTAGCTTTCTCAATCAGCTGCTGCGTGTCCTTTACCTGTTTCACCGCTTGCTTGAGAGGCAGTCTTGTTAATAAAGGATGGTTGTAAGAATGGTTTCCAATCTCATTCCCGCCTTTTAAAATGTTAGCAAGCATTCCAGGATAGTACTGGACCCTGCTGCCTAATACGAAAAAGGTGGCGTGTCCTTTATTTTCCTTCAGCGCATCTAAGATTTTTGTCGTTGTCGCTGGATTCGGACCATCATCAAATGTGAGTGCGATGGCTTTTTTGTTCGGATCAAGCTTTGATTTTTGCGGCAGCTTAACGGCTTTTCTTTTAGGGTTCGGTTCTTTGATTTCATTCTGATTTTTGGTCTTATTTATATATTCTGGCTTCAAGATATCTTTCAGCAAAGTCTTTTTGATCGCGAGCGTTTGCGGACCAAGATCCTCTGCGGCTACTTGAGAAGCTGGGAAATAAAACTCTACATATTTCTCTTTCAAGGCAAATTGACTGAAGTTTTGAGCAGTAGGGGCTGTTCCTTTCTGAAGGAGAGAGTGATCCTTAGCCAAGGTTTTGTCCTTTCGAAGCTCCGTGTATGTAATATAGGATAATTTCTTTAAATAATTGGTTTTAGGCAGAAATAAATCTTTTGTGTCAAGAAAGGTTTTTTTCTGAAAATCAAAATTGATCGTTAGATGATTAGTAGTCCCATTTTGCTGACCTGTATAGGTATAGGTTGTAAAGTGAATGGCAGCGGATTGTTTCGCATAATGCACCATATCATAATCAATATTCAGTTCAAAGCGTTTATTTTCATCGATGTCCTTTGCTTCACTGAATGTCTTTTTGAAATGCTCTAATGCTGAATTTGCATAGCTTTGAATCTTGTCATCTAGCTCTTTTTGGTGAAAAAGAGGATAGTTGACTGCATATCTCATAAATTTCCCGTCATTTACGAGAGTGACTATTTCGACATTTTTATAGTTCGTATCCTGCTTCACATTTTTCTTCTCTGTACCGCTTGCTTGTTGGTTTTGAAAGAAAGCAACTGCTCCAATGACGATCGCAAGCGCAAATAAGATGATACTCCATTTTCCCTTTACTGACACAACTTTCAAATCTCCTCTCATGACGGGTCATTCTTTATCAGTTTGACATCTGTTTGTAATATTTTTATAACATTTGACTTACTTTTGTAATTTTAGGTGATTTTCATGCGGAATGTCAACTATTTTACTATTAAACTATCGGAAAAAATGATAGGTCTTTCAGAATGAAAAAAAAGCAGAGGAAAAGAATCATCTCATCTTGTTGTCTCACACATACCTTCAATAATTAAAAAATGTGGTGTACATTGATTTTTCAGAGGCTGGCGGCTATAATTTTGATGATTATGATTCTCATTTTCAAATTGACTTTTAATGAAGAAAAGGATGACACCGATTTTGCACGATAAGCGAACACTTCAACAAAAACGATCATCACGTATTCTGTTCTTTTTGATATTTTTTCTCGCAGTCATTGGTTTGCTTACTGCTATGTTTTTTGCTGTTTCTTACGGTGCAAAAACATTGTCTCTGCAAACGGTTTGGACAGCTGTATTTGACTACCAGTCAGATGTAACAGAGCAGCAGATCATCCATGAATTAAGACTTCCGCGTGTTCTAGGCGCAGCCCTTGTTGGAGCAGCCTTTGCTGTAGCGGGTGCTCTCATGCAGGGCATCACAAGAAACCCGCTGGCAGATGCGGGGATTTTGGGCATTAATGGCGGTGCGATGTTTGTTGTCGCTCTCTGTTTTGCTTTTTTCCCAGGCATGCCTTATTCAGCGCTCATGTTTTTTTCTTTTATCGGTGCTGTACTGAGTACGCTGCTCATCTTTGCCATTGGGGCAGCTGGTGGTGTATTGACACCGATGCGCCTGACTGTTGCGGGAGCAGTTGTTGCCGCGTTGCTTCATGCGCTCAGCTCTGGGATCGCCATTTATTTTGATTTGAGTCAGGATCTGGCTTTTTGGTATGCAGGCGGTGTGGCTGGTGTGAAATGGCCGCAGCTGACGATTCTCGCCCCGGTTATTCTGATTGTGATCGTATGGGCGATGCTATTAGGGCGTTCACTGTCGCTACTATCGCTCGGTGAAGATGTAGCGGCGAATTTAGGGGTGAAAACACGACAAGTGCGAATACTAGGAATGGCAGCTGCTGTCTTATTAGCAGGGGTTTCTGTATCAGCAGTTGGGTCCATTGGGTTTGTCGGGCTCGTCATCCCGCATATTGCACGCAGGCTGGTTGGTGTAAACTATCGTTTCGTCATTCCGATGTCAGCGATTTTAGGCGCTATGCTGCTTGTCTTCGCTGATCTTGCCAGCCGCACAGTGAATCCGCCAAGAGAGCTTGCCATTGGCGTGATGGTGGCACTTGTCGGTGTTCCTTTCTTCTTATATATTGCCAGAAAAGAAGGGAGGAACCTGTCATGAAGGAGAAACAGCGTGCTCTTGTTGTGACAGTCGTCTTGCTTTGTCTGAGTGCTGCTGTGATGCTGTATAGTTTAAATACCGGCACGCTGAAACTCAGTCCCATCGTTGTCGTCAAAACCTTATTTGGCTTTGGGGATTTCCAAAGCGAAACGGTGCTGTTTGACTATCGTCTGCCACGAATTGTGGTGACCATTCTAGCGGGAATTGGTCTTGGCATCGCAGGCGGCATTTTGCAGAGTTTATCTCGTAATCCACTGGCCGATCCTGGGATTATTGGACTGAATGCAGGGGCAGCATTTGGCTTAATTATTTTTGTGACGTATTTCCATGCACTTGAAGGCAATCCATCTCTTCTTATTCCGCTCTTTACATTTGGTGGTGGAATGCTTGCGGCAGCGGTCATCGTGCTCCTTGCGTATGACCGGCATGAAGGGCTTGTTCCCATCCGGCTGATCCTAGTAGGAATCGCGGTTGCGGCGGGATTTAGTGCATTGACCTTATATTTGTCATTGAAGCTTGATGAAGATACATACACGTTTGCTTCAAGATGGCTTGTGGGCAATGTATGGGGGAGAGACTGGATTCATGTGTTAGCGCTTCTGCCTTGGATTGTATGCCTTGTGCCGCTTACGCTTATGCAGTCAAGCACGCTTAATGCATTGACGTTAGGAGATGCTGTCGCCTCAAGTGTAGGTGTACGTGTCCAGCGTAAACGCCTCTTTTTGCTTACCTTAGCTGTTGGCCTGGCTAGTGCAAGTGTTTCGATGACAGGCGGAATTGGCTTTATTGGCCTCGTCGCCCCGCATTTGGCCAGGCGGCTTGTCGGGTCACTGCATCAGTATTTTTTACCGGTTAGTGCGCTGCTTGGCTTGTTGATTTTGGTCAGCGCCGATACAATCGGACGTTCCATATTTGCTCCAAATGCCATACCAGCGGGTGTGGTTGTGGCCTTTATCGGAGCCCCTTATTTTCTCTATTTATTGACAAAAACGAAATAAAAAATGAAAGAGGAACCCATCATGAAAAAATTACTTGTGTTTGGTTTAACGATCTGTTTCTTGCTTCTTGCCGCTTGCGGTCAACAGGAAACAAAAAATACGACAAATCAAAATGATCATGGAACACCTAAGATTGCTTCTTTGTCTATTCATTTAACAAATGACTTACTAGCACTCGGTATCAAGCCCGCCGGCTCTGTCGTAGGAGGAGACTTAAAAGATTTCCTTCCACATGCGAAAAAGCAGCTGAGCCATACGAAGAAGCTCGGCATTGCAGCAGATCCAGACATGGAGTCACTGCTTGCTTTAAAACCAGATGTCATTTATGTCGATGAAGAACTAGCTGGACAAGACTTATCGAAATACAAAAAAATTGCCAAGACCGAAGTGTTTAATTTAAATGATGGCACGTGGCGGGATCATTTGAAAAAAATCGGCAAGCTCGTCAATAAAGAAAAAGAAGCCGATCAATATATCAAGGATTACAATCAAGAAGCTAAAGAAGTGAAATCACTCATCCACCATAAGATTGGAAACGGAAAAGTAATGGCGATCCGTGTGACAGCAAAGGAGCTTCGAGTATTTAGCATGAAGCGTCCAATGGGTCCTATTTTATACGAAGATTTAGGTCTCACGCCTGTCGATGGTGTGAAAAAGCTGGACAGCAAAAGACCATTCGAAGTGATTTCTCAAGAGGTTCTTCCTGACTATGATGCAGATGCTATTTTTGTCGTCGTCAACCGTGACGATAAAGCGCAGCAGGCATTCAAACAGTTAGAACAGACACCGATCTGGAAAGGCCTAAAAGCCGTGAAGAAAAACCAAGTCTATCCGATCGCTGATCAGCCATGGCTTGATTACTCAGCACTAGGCAATAAAATGGCATTGGATGAAGCAAAAGAGATGTTTTCTAAATAAAAAGCACATGAATCAAGGCATCATTCCGCACATAGGAATGATGTCTCTTTTTTTGATTCGTTCTTCTATTCATTCGCTTTTTGCATACATATGAGAGGGAACGAGCAGTACCGCCCGCGTGAAGGGGAAAGGGAGGGATACAGTTGGAAGTTCAAAAAATTAGTGCAGGTACGATTGCAAGGCTTGTGCTGCTTTTGTTAGCGCTTGTTAACAGTGCTCTAACCGCTGCGGGAAAAAGCCCAATTCCTATTGATGAAGAAGGTGTTCAGCAATTCATCACCTTAGCTTTTCTTGGGATTACATCACTATGGGCCTATTGGAAAAACAATGATATTACGAAAAAAGCACGAACAAAAAAAGAAGAATAAGAGAAAACAGAGCCTTTTCATGATATAAGGCTCTGTTTCATCGAAGCGTCAAACGCCTCTCCCCGCAATTTGATTCTTCCTGAAAGGCTTACGACCGGCGTTCTCCCATGTTGGTGAGGAATGCTTTCACTTCCTCAGTGCTTAAGCCAATAGCTTTCGCTTCACTCATAAGACGCTTCCACTCTGACATATTCGAATCGGTCAGCTTTCTATGGGTGACATGTAACGTCTTTTCTTCCTGCTCCTTTCGGTAGGTTTGGAGCAGCTGATATAATCCCTCTTTAGGCATGCCGGATTGGACGGCATTGACTATATGCTCCCGCCATTCCTGTTCACCGCCCTCAGAGTAATGAAACATCATCGTCTCTGCATCAAACAGCTCTTGTAAATCAATTTCTAGTGAAGAGGATACCTTTTTTAAAAACTGGACAGATGGATTCCGATGGACACCACGCTCAATTTTACTCAAATACGACTTAGAAACATGGGCATCTTCAGCCAGCTGCTGAATCGAGTATCCTTTCCTCTTTCGGTAAATGCGTATCACCTTGCCTATCATTCGATAAATGATCTCCCTTCTCCCTTGCGAATAGTTCTGCGACCTTTTCGTTCATTATAAGAAATAAATTGTTCTTTATAAAATTCAAAAACGTAAGAAACAGGAAGTAAACAAAAGAAAACGAACGATTTCGTTCTTTAAAAAGAACTATAAGACCTATTATGACATTTTTCTTTGCGGGTATTATCTTTTATAATCCAATCATTAACAAAAAGAAACCATATATAACCTTTTTATGATGAAATCGGGAGGTATCTATGAATGAGAATATAGGTTTTAAGCAGCTGTTTTCTGTCATTAAAGAGAAAATGGCCCTTCTGATCCTGATTGTCCTGATCGTAACGGGCATTTCAGCCTACTATCAGTTCTATGTCTCGACTCCTGTATATCAGGCAACCACTCAAATTCTTGTTCATAAACGCAGCAATGACGCACAAGCGAATTTAAACGATATTCAGATGAACCTTCAATATACACGTACCTTTCAAGTCCTATTAAAAAGTCCGATCGTCATTGAAAAAGTAAAAGAAACGCTCAATCTCACAGAATCAGCTGAAGGATTAAAACACAAAATTGCCACAAGTACAGAAAATGAGTCTGAGGTCATAAATATTTCTGTACAAGATGAGGATCGCGCGAAGGCAGTAGCGATTGCTAATACCGCAACAGAGGTGCTGCAAGAAGAAATCAAAAAAACCATGAATATGGATCGCATTAATGTTTTGTCTGAAGCCAAGCTGTCCAACACGATTCTCATGAATTCAAGGAAATTCGTTCATATCGTTCTGGCACTAGGCGCCTCTTTATTAGGAGGAATTACACTCATTTTCTTAATGAATCTACTTGATGATACTGTAAAACGAACACATCAAATAAGAGAAGAGATCGGATTGCCGTCGCTCGGCAGTGTCTATCAGATGCAAGCAGACAGGAGGGCAAAAAAAGACAAGCAGTCCGTCATAACGGGAGGACAGAACATTGATCTTTAAGAGGAAGAAAAGAGAAAAGAGAGATTTATCCTGTATTTCTGTATTAAATCCTCACTCTGTCATTGCGGAACAATTTCGTACGATCCGAACGAACATCGAATTCACATCGATCCAAACAAGGCTGAAGTCGATATTGGTGACATCCTCCTTGCCGAAGGAAGGGAAATCATTTGCGGCTGCAAACTTAGCAGCTGTTTTTGCACAGCAGAAAAAGCGGGTCCTGCTCATGGATGCTGATTTGCGAAAGCCGGCCGTTCATGAATATTTTGACCTGAGTCATCACACGGGTTTAACCAACGTGCTATTAAATAACTGCAGTTTGGAGGAAGCCGTTTTACCTACACCGATTGAGCATTTAGAGCTGCTTCCGAGCGGAACCATTCCGCCGAATCCAGCTGAGCTGCTCTCCTCTTCTGTGATGAAGCAGCTATTTTATGAGATTGAACAGCAATATGACATGGTGATCGTTGATTCCGCACCGCTTCTGCCTGTTGCCGATGCGAAGATCCTGGCGAACCGTACGGATGGAAGCATTCTCGTTGTATTAAGCGGCAAAACAAAGATCGCTGCCGTAAAGAAGTCAAAAGAAGTATTAGAAGGAACAACAGGCAAACTGCTTGGCGCTATGCTAAATGGAAAGAAAGAGAAAAAGGGCAGGCTGTATATGTATTAAAAAGATTGATAGGTGATGTCTCCTAATCTTTAACAACGGAGGCACTCGATCCTGCTGTGGGCATATCAGATGCCTTAGATGCTCGTCATCAATAGTGGGGTGTGAGGACGGGTTTGATGCCCATTTGACGTAAGAATAGTGATTGAAAAAGGGGGAGGAGCGTTGACTTACGCCCAAAGATTATCAATTATCGTGGCACTAGATTCATATCTCATCTTAGTTGCCGTCTTTTTTGGCTTTCAATTTGTCCAAGAAGCGGCGTTAACCGTATATACATTTGAAATGCTCGTCATTTCTTCGCTCAGTCTGCTCATTGGGCACCATGTATTTTCCTACATTTTTCACGTGTACAAGCAAGTATGGGCATATACAGGGGTTAGAGAGCTATTTTCTTTAATGAAAACCTTTGTGTGTTCTTTTTTATTTTCAATGACGATGCTGTACCTTTTCGTACAGACATGGCCATTTCGATTTTTATTCATCGTTTGGCTTTTCCATATCTTGTTCATCGGGGCATCTCGTATGGCATCTAGACTATTTCATGATGGCGCAAAGCGGCTGCACATAGAAAAGGAACGGGCATTAATCATTGGTGCCGGATCAGCTGGGGCCATTATTGTTCGTCAGCTTCAGCAGTCGAGTGATGTCCATATTGAGCCAGTCGCCTTCATCGATGATGACAAGACGAAGCATAAGCTTGAAATCATGGGTCTGCCCGTCCTAGGGGGAAAAGAACATATTCAAACAGCAGTCGTGATGATGGATATTCAAAAGATCATCATCGCCATTCCGTCCAAAAGCAGCCACACCTTAAAAGGGCTGTATAAGGAATGTGTAGCGACTGGCGTCAAAACACAGATTATGCCGGAAATGGAGCAGATTTTAAAAGGAACCCATGCACTGAATCAATTACGGGATGTACAGCCAGAGGATTTACTAGGAAGAGAGCCGATTCAATTAGATACAAGTCGTCTATCTGTTCACTTAAAGGGAAAAACGATCATGGTGACAGGGGCAGGCGGGTCGATTGGATCAGAAATCTGTCGTCAAATTTGTGTGTTTGCCCCTCAAGCGATTGTGCTAGTGGGACATGGAGAATTCAGCATTCATTCTATTTTACTAGAGCTGAAAGAATTATATGAGGGCAGCATCAGCCTCTATCCACAAATTGCGGATATTCAAGATAAACAGAAAATGAGTGAAATCGTTGGTCATTTTCAGCCGGATATGATTTATCATGCTGCCGCACATAAGCACGTCCCGCTCATGGAGATCAGTCCGAAAGAAGCGGTGAAAAACAATATTATCGGGACAAAAAATGTTGCAGAAGCCGCACATGAGCACGGAATCGAAACCTTCGTCCTCATTTCATCTGATAAAGCGGTCAACCCTGCCAATGTAATGGGAGCCACAAAGCGGTTTGCTGAAATGCTGATCATGCAAATGGGGGCAAGCAGTGAGACGAAGTTTGTGGCCGTTCGATTTGGGAATGTACTCGGAAGCAGGGGGAGCGTCATACCAATCTTTAAAAAACAAATCGAAAAAGGTGGACCGGTGACGGTCACGCATCCAGCCATGACAAGATATTTTATGACCATCCCAGAAGCATCAAGGCTGGTCATTCAAGCAGGCGCACTGGCAGAAGGAAGACAGATCTTTGTATTAGATATGGGGGAGCCAGTGAAAATTGTCGACCTCGCAGAAAACCTCATTCACCTCTCAGGCTACACTACAGACCAGATTCCGATTACCTTCACGGGCATTCGTCCCGGAGAGAAAATGTACGAGGAGTTACTCAACCAGCATGAAAAAGCACAGGAGCAAATTTTCCCGAAAATTCATATCGGTCACGCACTGGATGGTGATCCATATGTGCTGAACCGCTTTATCCATGAATTTGACATGATGAGTGACGAGCAAATGAGACAAGCGTTATTTGCTGCCATTGAGTCGCATGATTTGTTGTCTGAACAGATGAAAAGAGAGGAGGAGACGCTTGCCAATGAAGAAAAAAGTCTTGTTTTGCGCAACGGTTGATTATCATTTTAAGGCATTCCACCTTCCGTATTTTCGGTGGTTTCAGGAACAAGGATGGGAAGTGCACACAGCGGCAAATGGTCAGCTGGAGCTGCCGCATGTGGATCAAGCTCATTCCATTCCGATTCAGCGCTCCCCTTTTCATTTGCGCAACCGGCTCGCGTATGTGGAGCTGAAGAAGCTGCTAGAGAAAGAGCATTACGACTTGATCCATTGTCATACACCGATGGGAAGTGTCATTGGCAGGCTTGCAGCCAAAAGCACGCGCAAAAAAGGGGCGAAGGTTCTTTACACCGCACATGGGTTTCACTTTTGGAAGGGGGCGCCGCTTCAAAACTGGCTGCTCTATTATCCAATTGAGAGATGGCTCGTGCAATATACAGACGCGCTCATCACCATTAATGGAGAAGACTATGAAAGAGCGGATCGTCTGTCAAAAGAGAAGGCATCTGTCCATTATGTTCCCGGCATGGGTGTGGATATGAAGCGGTTTGCACCTGTCGATGACAAAGAAAAGCAACGCCTTCGTACAGTATATGGATTTACCCCGCAAGATTTCATCGTGCTGTGTGCTGGTGAATTGAACGTCAATAAAAATCAAAGGATGCTCATCAAAGCATGTGCACAGCTGTATAGGAAAATACCGAATGTGAAGGTCGTGTTTGCCGGGGAAGGGGCAAGCAGGCCGTTCTATGAAAAGCTGGTACGCCAGATGAATCTTGAGCAGCGTGTCCAATTTGCTGGTTTTTGCAAACAAATCGAGGAATGGATGCATGTGAGTGATGTATGTGTGTCAACGAGTCTGAGAGAAGGGCTCGGCATGAACCTTCTTGAAGCGATGTCTGCTGAGAAGCCGATCATTGCCACTGAAAATAGAGGGCACTGTGAGCTTATCAAACATGGAGTGAACGGCTTTTTAGTCGAACCGCAAGATGTGAATAGTTTAGCTGATTATTTGCAGCAGCTTTATCACCGAAAGGACCAGCTGCACCTCATGGGAAAAGCGGGGCGTTCCATGGCTCATGCATTTGCACAGGAGCAGACGGTGAGTGCCATGGAAGAGATTTATACAACCTATATGGGTCATGCAGAGAAGGTGATGCAGCATGCGTAAGCCGAAGGTGTCTATCATCATGGGCGTCTACAATTGCCAAGAGACAGTAGAAGAAAGCATTGAATCGATTCTTCATCAAACCTATAAAAACTGGGAGCTCATCATATGTGATGACGCATCAACAGATGGGACCTATGAGAAAGTACTGCCTTATACAAAGCATGATCCTGAAAGAATTCGCCTCATCCGAAATAAACACAACCTAAGACTTGCCGCCAGTCTGAATCGCTGTCTAGCTGAAGCGAGTGGAGAATTGATCGCCAGACAGGATGGTGATGATCTATCGGTGTCAACACGTTTAGAAACACAGGTTTATTTCCTCGAAACACATCCTGAATATGATGTGGTCGGTACGGCGATGACGATTTTTGATGAGTCTGGAACGAAGGGCGTACGTGCACTTGCCTCAGAACCTAATCGAAAGGTGCTGGCAAGAGGAACTCCTTTTTGTCACGGGACCATTATGATGAGAGCTTCTGCATACAAGGCTTTAAATGGATATCGTTCTGTGAAAACAACAAGGCGTATGGAAGATATCGATCTTTGGATTCGCTTTTTTGCTGCTGGAAGGAAAGGCTTTAACTTGCAAGAGCCGTTATACCTTGTGAGAGAGGATGAAGCGGCCTTTCAGCGCCGAAAGTTCCGATATTCCATGGATAATGCCATGCTCGTTATAAAAGCATGCTGGCTATTAAAGTTGTCGCCGTTAGATTATTTATTTGCTCTCAAGCCGGTGATCCGGGCCTGTTTGTCACCGAAGACCATGAGGCTTTATCATCAGCGGAAGCTGGAGGCGTCTATGCTGAAAAGGAGGACGATTCGGGATGAGTGAGCCAAAGCGTGTACTCCATATTGTGGGCGGGATGAACCGCGGCGGAGCAGAAACGATGATTATGAACATCTATCGTGCACTCGACAGAAATGTCCTTCAATTTGATTTCATTACCCACCGACAGGACGTCTGTGATTATGATGAGGAAATTCGTCGGCTCGGGGGGCGCATCTTTTACGTCCCAAGTATTGGGGCGTCCTCTCCTTTGGTTTTTGTGAAAACTTTGACAAAGACGATCAAGCGAACAGGACCTTATCAGGCAGTGCATGCACATACGGATTTTCAAACAGGTTTTTCCGCACTTGCTGCTAAACTTGCGGGCGTTAAGGTGCGCATTTGTCATTCACATAATACGGCTTGGAGACAGTCTTCAACCTGGCTTGACCACTTGATGCTCAAAGGGTTTCGTCAGCTGATCTTTGCCTTTTCTACACAGCTCGTCGCATGTGGCGAAGATGCCGGTGTTTTTTTATTCGGGCAGAAAAAAATGAAAAATGGACGAGTTGAGGTTTTGCCAAATGGGATTGATTTGAACCTTTTCTTTCAGCCTGGGCCAGACGAAAAGGTGGAGATGAAAAAGCAGCTTCATCTTCATGAAAAGAAACTGGTCATTGGTCATATTGGGCGATTTCATGAGCAAAAAAACCATGTTTTTTTCATCGAGCTGGCACAGACTTTAAAGAAGCAGGGGGTCTCATTTCAGCTTGTCCTCGTAGGAGATGGACCGCTGAGACAAGTGGTCGAATCGTATGCGAAAAAAGCAGGATTAATGGAGGACATTGTCTTTACCGGGGTCGTATCGGACGTTCCGCAGTATATGAAAGCATTTGATGTGTTTGTGATGCCTTCCTTGTTTGAAGGTCTTCCGCTTGTATTAGTAGAAGCACAGGCATCTGGACTGCCTTGTGTGATCTCAGATCACATTACAGAGGAAGTTGATCTAGGCTGCGGACTCGTTAAACGGAAATCACTGCGCGATTCAGCACATGAGTGGATGAAAGCGATTCTTGAAGCGTATCATGCAGAACCTCCTCTTCAAGAGACCATTACTTCTCAGCTTGGCCAAAGAGGATTTGATGTGAAGCAGAACATCACACGTGTGATGAATGTATATGGATTGTAAGGAAGGATTGGCAGATGGCGGTATATTTGGTGAACATGATCATGGTCTATTTATGGTCGAGCTTTGCTGCATTTTACGGCAGGCGTGATGATACCATTCAAAGCGGATGGCGGCCTAACAAGCTTCTGGTGTTTTTTCCGTTTTTATTTCTTTGTATCGTAGCTGGTATTCGGTACAAAGTGGGAACCGATTTTGTGACCTATGGACAGATGTATGAGTTCTCCGTCAACTATGAAAAGCCTTGGCATATATTTGGATTCGGTGTGGACAAAGCCGCAACCGATCCGGGGTTTACGTTCATCTTATGGATGCTTAATCAACTATCACATGAGCCGCAAATGATGTATATCTCGGTCGGGGTCATCACCTATTTTTTTATTATCAAGACGCTGGTGCGATATGGACGGCCCTTTGAGCTCAGTATGCTGCTTTTTCTCGGCACCTTTCATTATTACGCTTCATTTAATGGAATGCGTCAGTATATGGTGGCTGCGGTTCTTTTTTATGCCATCCGGCTCGTTATCAATGGTGAATGGAAATTGTATTTTCCGCTCGTTCTTGTGTGTTCGTTGTTTCATTCATCGGCTCTCATCATGATTCCAGTATATTTTATCGTGAGAAC
The DNA here is from genome assembly GCF_024498355.1 of Bacillus pumilus. Taxonomy (GTDB): domain Bacteria; phylum Bacillota; class Bacilli; order Bacillales; family Bacillaceae; genus Bacillus; species Bacillus pumilus_P. The sequence continues at coordinate 2,995,825 of NZ_CP101833.1, read as the reverse complement.
AAAGGCTTGGTCATGGATGATGTTTGTCTTATGCATGATTTTCTTAGGCTTAACCGCTCTTTATGACCGTTTTATCTCTGTGTTTGTGGTGATGCTGCAAGGGAGTTCTTATGGTCATTATGAGGAATGGCTCACAACGAATACGAATGGAATGAATGTGACAAAAATCGGTGTATTGATTCTGCCGCTCCTGCTTGCTTTCTTTTATCGAAAACGACTTCGTGAACTGACACCTGAGAGTGATTACGTTGTGAATTTTTGCTTGCTTGGTTTCTTGTTTGGCATTCTTGCAACAAAGGATGTCATTTATGCAAGATTTCATATTTATTTTGGCTTATATCAGCTCATTTTACTGCCATATTTCACACGCATTTTTGATCAGCGGTCTAATGTCTTTATGTATGTAGGGATTGCTGTTTGCTATATTTTGTACAGCATCATGCTGATGCCGTTCGATTCTTCTGTTTTACCGTATAGAACGATTTTTACAAAATAGATTTGAAGAAAGGTGGGGCATGCTGTAATGCCAGCTATCAGTCTATTGGTCGCAGTCTACAATACGAGTCAATATGTGGAGCAATGCCTTCAATCGATTGCAGATCAAAGCTTTTCAGATATAGAGGTCATTCTCGTCAATGATGGATCTACAGATCACAGCGGAGCATTGCTTGAAGCGTTTGCTGAGCGTGATAAGCGTTTTCGGGTGATTCATCAAACCAATCAAGGGTTAGGGGCTGTGAGAAACCGGGGCATAGAAGAAGCAAGAGGGACGTATTTCGCCTTTGTTGATTCAGACGATATTCTCGCTCCTCATTACTGTGAAGCCTTGTATGAAAGAGCTGAAATGACTGGGGCTGATCTTGTTGTAAGTGAGTATTGGATTCAATTCGAACAATCAAAACGAACAATACCAACGACTCTTTTAAACCATCAATCAGCCGATAAAACGAGTTTAATAGAAGCGTTATTACATGGAGCCATCACTGGATTCTCATGGAATAAGCTGTATCGGCGTGCTTTTATCGAAGAACACCACATCCGTTTTCCACTGCGGGGTGAGCTTGAGAACATTGAAGATCAGTATGTGACGCTGCGCTGTTTTTCTTTATCACGTGTCATTGCCTTTGTTCATGAGCCTCTCTATTATTACCGGGTTCATCTGTCATCGATTGTGCAGCGATACCAAAAGCAGTATTTTCAGCATGGACTGACCTTTTATCATGCACAGCGCTTGTTCTTAAAAGAGCATGATGAGCTGCCTCCGTATGAGAAGGCCCTAGATTTTTTTATGGTCAATCATACGCTTCACTGTATGCTCAATGAATGGAAAAGCCAGAATTCCCTCTCCTTCCAGGAAAAGCTTGATCACATGCGGGAAATGGTGACACACGAGGCTTTTCAGCATGCAGTCAAACGAATGGAGCGATCGAAGCTCACCGTTCGAAAACGAATGATTTTATTTCTTGCCAGGTGTCAGTGGGTTCATCCGCTTTCTGCCGCCGCTTCAAGCTATCAAAAATGGATTGAATATCAAACAAGGAAATAGGGGGGGATGAGATTGACATTACAGCAATTGAAGGCACACGCCGCAGAGTGGCTGCTCTTAAAGGTCAAATATCCGCTTGAGTATAGGCTGAGCCGCCGCAAGCTGCCAGAGATGAGCCATCAGAAAAAAATCATTCTCACGCTGCTGCCAGCACATGATAATTTGGGGGACCATGCCATTGCCTATGCGAGCTATTGTTTTTTAAAGAAGCACTTTCCAGCCTATGAAATCATAGAAGTAGACATGAAAGAGATGTATCGACTCGCCCGCCCGTTAAAGAGCATGCGGCACCCGGAGGACATCGTCTGTATCATTGGTGGGGGTAATATGGGGGATTTATACCGGTACGAAGAATGGACAAGGCAATTTATCATGAACACCTTCAAGTCCTATCCCGTCATTCAGCTGCCCGCTACTGCTCATTTCACAGAAACAAAAAGAGGAAAAAGAGAAGAACGGCGCGCCATTCAAACGTACAAACGTCACCCGAGACTGCTCCTTATGGCGAGAGATCAAACAACCTATGATTGGATGAAGCAGCATTTTCCTGATAAAGATGTGTGGAAACAGCCTGATATGGTGCTGACATTAGACGAATCATCAAAGGATCAAAAACGTGAAGGGGTTCTGCTTTGTCTGCGAGAGGATAAGGAAGCGTATCTCACCCAAAAGGAGCGGCAGCAACTACAGCAGCATGTCAAAGAGACGTATGATCAAGTTGGTTTCATCACGACGACAATTGGTAAACGAGTCGATCGAACAACTCGCTTAGAGGAATTATCGGCCTTGTGGACCGAGTTAAGACAAGCGCAAGTCGTCGTGACAGACCGGCTGCATGGCATGATCTTTTGTGCGATTACACATACACCATGTGTTGTCCTCAGGTCGTTTGATCATAAGGTGATGGAAGGGTATGAATGGGTGTCGCAACTTCCGTTTGTAACCCTCTTAAAAGAACCAAATGAGACAGCTGTGAAAGAGGCGATGATTCAGCTTATAAAAACAGGCGATCAAAAGGGAGAGGAAGCTGGATGAAGGCCCTTAGACGCTGCGTGACAACACAATGAATCGTGCGTTTCTTTACAATGTCAGTGCGAACTTAATGACGTTTGTCTTGATGATGCTCATGTCTGTTTGTTTAACGCCTTACATTGTTCATACGCTTGGAGTAGAAGCATTTGGCTTAATTCATCTTACACAAAATATGATCAACTATCTATCAGTCATTACAGCTTCATTAAGTGCTGTTGTTGTGCGTTTTTTTTCTGTGGCGGCTCATAAGGGAGAGATGGAAAAGGCGCAGCGCTTTCTCGCTTCCTATTTCGTCAGTTCGATTTTTTTATCAATCAGTCTCTTTTTGCTTTGCCTTTTATTGTCTCAGCAGCTGGTTGAGTGGCTTCATGTGCCTGTTCATCTCGTCAAAGACACACAGATCGCCTTTGTTTTAGGGGGTCTTTTATTTATGCTCAATTTCGTCATGTCCGGTATTGGGGCTGCGCCGTTTTATGCGAACAAGTTATATGTATCAAGTGCTGGGCAGGCCATTCAGATGTTTTGCAGGGCGCTTGTCATTGTGATGTTGTTTACATTGACGACCCCAGCCATTTGGCATATACCGCTTGCGGCCGTCATTGGGAGCTTAGCGGCTATGGGAATCGGTATCTATTATTTTAAGAAACTCATTCCTTGGTTTTCGTTTAAGTGGCGGCATGTCTCTTTCTCTTCTAGTCTCACTCTTGTTCGATCAGGGGTATGGCATTCATTTGAGCAAATGGGGATTTTGTTGTTTTTACAAATTGATTTATTGATGACCAACTTGCTGATTGGTGCGGAAGCGACTGGCCAGTATGCCGCCATTTTACAATTCCCTTTATTATTGCGCACGCTTGCAGGGACACTTGCGGTTGTGTTTGCGCCAACGATTACGAGGTTCTATTCGAATCAGGACAAAGAGGGACTCATTCAATATGCCGCCAACGCCATTAAGTGGAGTGGTTTATTTGTTGCGTTCCCAGCCGCACTCCTAGGAGGTCTTGCCGGCCCGCTTATGCTTCTATGGCTTGGACCAGCCTTTGAGGAGCTGAAATGGCTCCTCATGATTCATGCTGCTTATTTATGTTTGACGTTGATGTTTTTACCACTGACATATGTGCCGACCGCCTTTAATCGTTTTAAAGTACCAGCAGTTGTCACGCTGATATTAGGCGCTGCCAATGTACTTTTAGCCTATGGTTTGACTCATATGCTCCAGCTTGGTTTATATGGCATTGCATCAGCGGGTGCCATTGTTTTATTGATCAAAAATATTGTGTTTCTCCCATTTTATACGTCCAAGATCACGAAACAGAAACGCACAATCTTTTACAAACATACAATGGTTCCGCTAGTGGGAGCTCTATTGATTTGGGGCGTATGCGCAGGGATTCAGTTTGTATATGACGTGACCTCATGGTGGGAGCTGTTTTGTATTGGTGGACTTTGTTTCATTGTTTACATGGGCTACTTGTATCAATTTGCAGGAACAAAACAAGAGCGGATGCAGCTGATGCGTAAGGTGAAACAAGCTGCCGCTGAACGAGCGGTCTCCCGCTAGTGTGAAAAGGAGGTGCAATGATGAAAAGAATGATAGATGTGATCGTGGCACTGACTCTGCTTATCGCAGGCAGCCTTCTTTTTCTTCTTATTTATGGGCTTATTCGGTGGAAAATTGGGACGCCTGTGGTGTTTCGGCAGGAACGGCCTGGTCTATATGGCCGGCCTTTTATGCTATATAAATTTCGGACAATGACTGATGAACGAGACGAACATGGCGTGCTGCTACCAGATCATCTTCGATTAACAAAAACCGGCGCCTTGATTCGCAAGCTCAGTCTCGACGAATTGCCGCAGCTAGTCAATGTGCTAAAAGGAGAGCTCAGTCTCGTTGGGCCAAGACCCCTTTTGATGGAGTATTTACCGATGTATACAGAGCAGCAAGCAAGGCGTCATCTTGTGAAGCCTGGCATCACTGGGTGGGCACAGGTGAACGGAAGAAACACGCTCTCCTGGGAGGAGAAATTCACTTATGACCTCTGGTATGTGGAGCATCAATCGCTTTGGCTTGATATGAAAATTTTATGGATGACCTTGCTGAAAGTCATCAAAACAGAGGGGGTGCAGCAGCCGCATCATGCCACAGCTGAAAAATTCAAAGGAACCGATATGTAAAGAGCAACCCATTGGTGTCATTGGGGCTGGCGGGCATAGCAAAGTCATTCAGGACTTGATTTTTGCGCATCCTGATTACTCATTGTGTGCCGTATTAGATGATCAATTTGAAGAGACAGTCACTCAGAGCGGCATTCTGTATGGACCGATCTCCATGAGTCAGCAGCTGAGAGAGAAAATGCCTCATACCAAATGGCTGATTGCCATTGGACAAAATGAGATCAGACAGATGGTAAAGGAACGTTTGACGTTTGAAAATATGGCGTTTGCCACACTCATTCATCCAGAGGCGGTCATTAGCCCATCAGCTGTGATCGGAAGGGGAACTGTGGTGATGGCAAGGGCTGTTGTTCAAGCAGATGCGGTCGTCGGTGAACATGCGATTATTAACACAGGGTCTATCGTAGAGCACGATAGCTTACTCGAATCGTTTGTGCACCTCTCACCAGGAGCAGTCCTTACAGGCTGTGTTTCCGCGCGCGAGGGTGCCCACATTGGGGCAGGTGCCGTTGTGACACCCGGTACATCAATTGGAAGCTGGACAGTCATTGGCGCAGGAGCGGCCGTGACCAGAGATATACAGGATCAGAAGGTCGCTGTAGGAGTTCCTGCAATTGAGATCAAAGATCGGAGAGAAGGTGGGAAATCATGAAAGAAAGAAAGCGAATCTACTTATCTCCTCCTCATATGAGCGGAAAGGAGTATATGAAAATAGAGGAAGCGTTCAAGAGCAATTGGATTGCGCCGCTAGGACCTCTTGTGAATGAATTTGAGCAAGTGGTCGCGGACTATGCAGGGGTGAAGGGGGGAGCGGCTTTATCTTCAGGGACAGCAGCGATTCACCTCGCCTTAAAGCTTATTGGCGTTCAAAAGGGGGACGTTGTCTTTTGCTCCACCCTCACATTTGTTGCAAGTGCAAACCCTATTTTATATGAACAAGCGACGCCCGTTTTTATTGATTCTGAAAGCGAGACATGGAATATGTGCCCGCTTGCTTTAGAGAAAGCCTTTGTCGAAGCAAAACGTCTTGGAAAAACCCCCCGCGCGGTCATTGTCGTTCATTTATACGGCCAAAGCGCGAAAATGGACGACATCGTGGCGTTGTGTGAAGCGTATGATGTGCCGATCATTGAAGATGCGGCTGAATCGTTAGGCTCTCTGTATAAAGGAAGAAAAAGCGGCTCAATGGGCAGGTTTGGCGTCTATTCTTTTAATGGAAATAAAATCATTACAACATCTGGGGGCGGAATGCTTGTGAGTGATGATGAAGCTGCGATCGAACGCTGCCGTTTCCTCGCTTCACAGGCAAGAGAGCGTGCCATGCACTATGAGCATCAAGAGATAGGCTACAACTATCGCATGAGCAACCTGCTAGCAGGTGTGGGGATAGCCCAAATGGATGTATTAGACGAGCGAGTTGAACAAAAGCGCCGCATTTTTCAGCGTTATCAGGACGCGTTATCTGAGGTAGATGGTCTTCATTTTATGCCAGAATATCAAGAAACCAAGTCCAACCGCTGGCTAACGACATTGACCATTGATCGTGATGCACCGATTTCACCAGTAGACATCATTGCTGTATTAGAAAAAGAACAGATCGAAGCTCGGCGTGTATGGAAGCCGCTGCATCAGCAGCCACTCTTTCGTGATTGCCCATTTTATACAGCCGCCAAAGGCACCCCTGAATCCGAGTTATTATTTGAGACAGGTCTTTGTCTTCCATCTGGAACAAGCATGACAGATGCAGAACAGGATCGTATCATTGACACACTGCATGATGTCCTGCGAGAAAAAACATTCACCTCTTCACAGGCTGCTCGTTCATAAGCGGGCTGCCTCTCTTTTTATCAAATTCCTCAATTTATGGAATATAACGGAATATGTATTGTTATTTCATTTCAAATATGATATTGACAACAGTGTACTTCCTCCTTAAAATGAAAATGATTATCAGCATCAATTAGGAGGAGCGATTTATGTCTATTTGGAATAATTTTCCGAAAATTAAAATAAATACAGTATTTACATTCCTACTGATCTTCTTACTAGTAGGCTGCTCTCAAGCAAACAATGGAGCAGGTGGAAAGAAGGATCATCCTGACATGATCACAATGGCATGGCCGAGAGATATTGGCGAAATGAATCCGCACATCTACAACCCATCACAATTGTTTGCACAATCGATGATTTATGAGCCATTGGTCAGCTATCAAAAAAATGGAAAGCTGAAACCTGAATTAGCGAAGTCATGGGATGTTTCAAAGGATGGCAAGGTGTATACATTCCATTTAAGAGACGGAGTGACATTCTCAGATGGCTCTGATTTTAACGCGGGCATTGTCAAAAAGAACTTTGATACGATTTTAAAAAACAAAGATTTACATAGCTGGTTAGGTGTCATTAAGAAAATCAAAAAGACAGAAGCTGTGGACAAAAAGACGTTTAGACTCACATTAACAGCGCCTTATTATCCAACTGTTCAAGAATTAGCAGTCGTCCGTCCGGTTCGTTTCTTAGGCGAAGCAGGCTTCCCTAAAAACGGAGATACGTCAAAAGGAATCGAAAAACCAGTGGGCACAGGCCCTTGGGTATTAAAAACGTATAAAAAAGATGACTATGCGATTTTTGAACGAAACGATCATTATTGGGGAGAGAAACCAAAGGTCAAGGAAATCAAGGTGAAGGTCATTCCAGATGCTGAAACGAGAGTGATGGCATTTGAAAAAGGTGATGTGGATTTACTTTATGGAGAAGGAACGATCAGCCTTGATGCCTACAAACAACTAGAGGAAAGCGGCAAGTATGAAACTAACATGTCAGAGCCTGTTGCAACGAGACAGCTTGTGATGAATACAAAAGTGGATCAGCTGTCAGATGAAAAAGTGCGTCATGCCCTTCAGTATGCCATCAATAAGAAGTCAATGGTAGAAGGTGTAACGTCTGGCTTAGAGGACGCAGCAGATCACATTTTGCCGACAAACATGCCCTATACGTCCAATATTAAAGTGAAGTCTTTCCAATATGATGTGGACAAAGCAAAAGCATTGCTAGATGAAGCGGGCTGGACACTTCCAAAAGGGAAATCCGTTCGTGAAAAGGATGGAAAAACGCTTGAATTTAGTATGATGTATGACTCAGCAGAATCGATTCAAAAAGCGATGGCTGAGACGCTGCAGGCAGAATGGGCAGCCATTGGCGTTGGCGTCAAACTTGAAGGCGTAGAGCTTGCCACGCAGGTTCAACGTTTCAAAGCCAACAAATTTGATATGAACTTCTTTAGCAACTACGGAGCGCCATATGATCCGCATACATTTATGAACGTCGTTTCATCAGATGGTTTTGGCTTCAAAGAAGCCATCTCAGCGTATCCAAATAAGGAAAAGCTGATCAAAGAAATGAACGAAATTCCGTCAACAACAAATGAAAACAAACGAAAAGCACTATATTCGTCGGTCTTATCTTCTTTGCAGGATCAAGGGGCGATTGTGCCAATCTCTTATTTTAAAAAGACAGCCGTTTATCAAAAAGATGTGAAGGACTTTGAGTTCCCTGCGAATCGAGATGAACATCCTTTCACAGGCATCAAGCTCAAGTAATAGAAGGAAGGTAAGGAAATGGGCCGCTATATCATCAAACGAATGCTTTCAATCATCCCTGTATTTCTATTAGCCACACTTTTCACAACTGGTATGATTCACCTTTCGCCAGTTGATCCGGCTGAGGCATATTTAGCAGCGGCTCATATCCAGCCCAATGATGAAATATTAGCGCAAAAAAGAAGTGAATTTGGCTTAGATGAACCGTTTTATATGCAGTATCTTCATACCATTGAAAAAGTCATTCGCCTTGATTTTGGCCGGTCGTATATGTCGAATCAGCCTGTGCTCGATGAGGTCATCTATAGAATACCGGCGACCATTCAATTGGCGTTCACCAGTCTGCTGCTCGCTATTTGTGTCAGCATTCCGTTAGGCTTTTTCAGCGGCATGAGAAAAAATGGCGTCGTTGATCATATGAGCCGGCTCATTTCTTTCTTAGGAGCATCTATCCCGACATTTGTCTTGGGGTATTTGCTCATCTTCTTTTTTTCCGTGAAGCTCGATCTCTTACCGGTTGAAGGTGTTGGGACGTGGGAGCATCTCATCCTGCCATCAATCACACTGGCAGTGCCTTTAATTGCGATGTATACGAGGTTATTACGGTCAAGTGTGAGTGAGGCGCTTCAAGAGCCATTCGTTCAATATGCGAGAATCAGAGGATTAAAGGAACAGTCGATCATGTTCAAGCATGTATTCAGAATCGCGATTTCGCCGATGCTGACAGGACTTGGTGTGAATCTTGGCAAGCTGCTGACAGGAACCATTATTGTCGAGGCGGTTTTTTCATGGCCGGGGTTTGGACGCTTTTTTATTGAAGCGATCTTTAACCGGGATCTGCCAGTCATTCAATTCTATGTGTTGATGGCAGCATGTATCTTTATTTTGAGCAGTTTGATTGTTGACCTGCTTCAGCTGATCATTGACCCCCGTATTTCTAGAAAGGAAGGCCGCCAGCAATGATGACAAAAGTACAACATTTCTTCTATCATCAAAAGATGATCTCGATCTGCGTTTTGCTGCTCGGTCTCCTGCTGATTGTGACAGTATGTGCACCATGGATCGCTCCACATGATCCGTCGGCTGTCAATCTTGCCATGAAGCTAAAGGGCTCTTCGTGGGAGTATCCTCTTGGGACAGATCAATTAGGACGATGCAATTTATCTCGTATTTTATATGGTGCGCGTATTTCGTTAGGCTGTGCATTATTAATCTTTCTCTCTTCTTTATTGATTGGATTAATCGTTGGTTTGTTTTCTGGGTATCAAGGCGGCTGGATCGATCACGTCTTAATGAGAATTTGCGACGGGGTCATGGCTTTCCCGAACTTGGTGCTGATCCTTGGGCTAGTGGGCATCTTTGGTCCGGGGCTTTTTCAAGTAGTGCTTGCCTTGATGCTTGTGCAATGGGTGTATTACGCCCGCGTCTTTCGAGGGATGGTGCTCAGTTTAAAAGAACAGAATTTTATTGCAGCTGCGAAGATCAGTGGAACTTCACACTGGAACATCATGAGAAAGCATATGATTCCCAATGTTCTACCGCCTTTAGCAGTGATTGGCACACTCGAAATGGGGTGGGCGATTATGGACATTTCTGCGATGTCTTTTCTCGGCTTGGGGGTTCAGCCTCCTCTGCCTGAATGGGGAGCGATGATCCATGAAGGGAAGTCGTACATTCAAACAAATCCTCAACTGATGCTTTACCCAGGTCTTGTAATCATGGCTGTGGTGGTTCTGTTTAATTTACTGGGAGAAGCCCTTTCAGAGAAATATGGCATCAAACGTCGTGTTTAAAGGAATGAGCAATTTGGAAGAGTCCATATTACAAATAGACAACCTGCATGTGCAGACGAAAACGCCTCATGGGACAACCTCTCTTATTCAGGACGTAGCGTTTGAAGTAGGGCGTGGTCAAATCGTTGGATTAATAGGTGAGAGCGGCTGCGGGAAAACGGTGACAAGTATGTCGATTTTAAACATGCTCGACCGAAAAACAACTGAAGTCACTGGCAGTATCACATTACAGGGACGGGAATTGATCGGTGTAAGTGAAAAGAATATGCGGTCCATTCGGGGCAAAGACATTTCGTATATTATGCAAAATCCAATGAACAGTTTTACGCCGGTATGGACGATCGGTCATCAGCTGATTGAAACCATTCGCCGGCATACAGCTGTCAGTAAAAGGCAGGCACGGGCGCAGGCGGTCGATGCCTTAAAGCAAATGAATCTGCCTCAACCAGACCAACTGTTAAACAAGTATCCCTTTGAATTAAGCGGCGGCATGCTGCAGCGTGTCATGATTGCCATGGCTGCCTGCATGCACCCGCCTCTCATCATCGCAGATGAACCAACAACCGCGTTAGATGTACACAATCAGAAGCTGGTGCTCCAGCATCTAAACCAAATTCGTCATGACTATGGAACGGCCATTTTACTGATTACCCATGATCTTGGTGTCATTGCAGAAATGGCAGATCAGGTTGTGGTCATGAGACAAGGAGAAATGGTTGAAAAGGCAGAAGTTCTTGAGCTTTTTGAAAATCCAAAGCATGATTATACAAAGAAACTATTAGCAGCTCGGCCATCCATTCCAGCTGTTTGCCCGATTTGAGGTGAGAAGGCCCTTGCATTTATTAGAAGTGAAAGCAGTCAGTCATGCATACAACAGCCGATCGTTTCTTATGAGAAAAAAAGACGCAGCTCCTGTCCTGAAAAGCGTCCATTTGACCATTGAAGAAGGTACTTGCCTTGGGTTACTAGGGCAAAGCGGCGCAGGGAAAAGTACACTTGGCAACATCATACTTGGACTAGAGAAGCCGAGTGCCGGTCAGGTTCTTTTTGAAGGTCAGGATGTATACCGCGCAGATCAGCGAACACGTAAACACTTTCGCCGGCATGTGCAAGCGGTGTTTCAAGATTCATATTCGGCCATGAATCCAAGGTGGACAGTCGAACAAATTTTATCTGAGCCGCTTGAAAACTATGAAACACTGACCCGTAAAGAACGCAAGAAAGTACTGATCCACTGGCTGGAAAGAGTGGGGCTCAGTGAAAAGGATTTGTCTAAGTATCCGCATCAATTCAGTGGCGGACAGCTGCAAAGGATCAACATCGCAAGAGCATTATTGCTACAGCCAAAGCTGATTGTGCTCGATGAATCCGTCAGCAGTTTAGATATGGTCACACAGGCTGTCATTTTAGATTTATTAGTAGAATTAAAGAAAGAGCTGGGGCTGGCTTACTTATTTATTACACATGATATGACAGCAGCCTATCACTTAAGTGATCAATTGGCGATTCTTGATCAAGGAGAGCTTGTCGCCCAATTTCAATCAAAGGATGATTTCTTTTTATCAGAAAAGGAAGCTGTTCTGAAAATGAGAGATGCGATGCTCGCAGACCATCCTTTGTCACGAACGATTGGCAGACCGGTTCGTTCCATTTGATTCATTCAATCAACGCCTCTTTTAGGAGAGGCTCAGCGTGTAGACAAACCCTCGCATTCGGTGTCAGTCCTGCGCGCCGGTGCTCACGAATGTCGAATTCGCTCCGCTCCGGTGCTCGTCCTTCCTAGACTTCAAAGGTTTTCAATCACGCTGAAAAGAAGACAAAGGGTTAAAATAAAGATCATTTTAGCCCTTTGTTAACGATCAACGCCTCTTTTAGGAGAGGCTATTTTTCATGAAAGGCAGGTGGTATCGTGAACCATCGAGCGTATTTAGCTTTGGCCATTCCTTTAACAATTTCAACGATGACCACTCCATTACTCGGAGCTGTCGATACAGCAGTTGTCGGCCAGCTCGCTAATCCCGCTTATATTGGAGGCGTCGCAGTCGGCAGTCTCATTTTCAGTACATTATATTGGCTGTTTGGTTTTTTGCGGGTGAGTACATCTGCCTTTGCCGCCCAGGCAAATGGAGCACAGAGCGAGGAGCAGGGCGTTCTTGCTTTTTTAAGGCCTTTTTTGGTCGCCATCATGGTCGGTCTTTGTTTTATTGCCCTCCAGTGGCCAATTATTCAATCTGCTTTTCTAGTGATCTCTCCCGCTGCTGATGTCCGGCAATTTGCAGCAGATTACTTTCATATTCGCATTTGGGGTGCCCCATTTACCTTGATGAATTATGTGATATTAGGCTGGCTGATGGGGATGGCAAAAATGAAAGAAGCCCTCTCTTTACAGATTTTGATCAATGTCATGAATATGGCTCTCGCATTTCTGCTTGTTCATGTGTTTTCCTTTGCAGTGAAAGGTGTGGCGGCTGCAACCTTGATGTCTGAATTAACCGCTTTTGTGCTAGGAGCATGGATCATTATGAAGCATACGTCAAACGGGTTCCGGATGCCTTCTGTTAAGAAGATCATGGACACACAGGCAGTGCAGAAAATGTTTCATGTCAATAAAGATTTGTTTATTCGGACGATCTGTCTGCTTGTGGTGATTAACATGTTCACTGCAAAAGGTGCTTCTTTTGGAACAGAGCTGCTTGCGGCTAATGCGATCTTATTTCAAATACACTACATCATGGCTTATTTGTTCGATGGTTTTGCCAATGCGTCCAGCATTCTTGTTGGCAGATCAGTTGGTGCAAATGACCGGACTCTCTATGAAAAAACATTGACCCTTTCGAGGCAGTGGGCACTTGTCATGGCGTGTGTCATTGCGGCGAGTTATTTTCTATTAAAAGAGCCGATTTTGAGCTTGTTTACGAATCTTCCTCAGCTGTTTGACGTCACATTGCGCTATGCAGATTGGCTTGTTCTTTATCCGTTTGCTGCTTGTTTTGGATTGGTGATTTACGGTGTATTTACAGGTGCGACAGAAATTGCCCCTGTCAGAAATTCGATGCTGTTTGCGATGATCTTGTTTGTGGTTGTCCAAGCAGCGGTCACGCCAATTTGGCACAATCATGGACTCTGGTTTGCCTTTATCATCTATACTGTAGGACGGTCTGGCTTTTTGATGATGTACAAATCAAAGCTGGATCAGAAACTGTTCATACATGACAAACACCCTTTGCAATCGTGACAAAGGGTGCTCCTTTTTGTCCATTCATTCGCTTTCTTTTTTCACCTTTTGATAGGCTTCATCAAGATGCTGAATTCGCTTCAATACGACAGCATTTTTGGTCAGCTGGTCCTGAACAAGTGTAGAAACCACTGAGCGGTAGTAGGCATTCATTGCATGAACCTTGTCTTCATTTTGATTCATGGCGATATGCTGTTTCAAGTTGTCAACAAAGTATGGAACGGAAAAAAGTTCAGACATGGAAATCACTCCTATTTCATATATACGGTCCGTCAATCTTCATGTAAAATGATGAGAGGGAGGGGAGACAATGAGCCTTAAACTGCAACAAGAACAGGTACTAAAGCAGGTGCTCACACAAGAACTCAGGCAGGCCATTACACTGCTGCAATTGAATTGCACAGAACTGGGTGAGTATCTTGACCAGTTAGCGCTTGAGAACCCTCTGATTGAGCGGAAAGACACGGACAGCTATCAACCAGTTTATCATAAAAGATCACGAGATCGAATGACAGAGCCGTATCGTACGCATCAAAAAGAAAGCCTGCAAATGGTTTTGAAAAGACAGGCAATTGATTTGACCTTAAGTGAAAGAAATGAAAGGATCTTTCACTTTATGATTGAGTCCATTGATTCAAATGGCTATCTAAATGAACCGGTTGATGCAATGGCCGCTGTTTTAGAGGTTTCGGCGGAAGAAGTAGAAGCCGTTCTTCATCAGCTTCAATCATTAGAGCCTGCCGGTATTGGCGCAAGATCATTGCAAGAGTGCATCCTGCTTCAGCTTAGAAGAAAAAAGGAGCGCTGGTATGAAGCTGAGCTGATCATCGAAGAGCATTTCTTTCTTTTTGCAAGAAAGGCTTGGAAGGAGATTGCGGCAAAAACAGGAATTTCAATGAAAACACTTCAAGCGATACAAGATGAGGTCTCACTGCTTGAACCAAGACCTGGCCTTCATTTCTCATATGAAGAACAGCATGTGTATATAGAGCCCGATGTGTATATCACGGTGATGCAGGATCACATCACATTTGAGCTGAATCAGCGTGCTTTTCCTGACGTTGAGATGAATGAAGGATATTTCGCTATGATTCAAGATCAAAAGCGGCATGAAGCATATGCGTATTTAAAGGAAAAAGAGCAGCAGTACAATTGGCTTGTCCAAGCGCTGAAGCAGAGAAAACAAACGATGACCCATGTCGTTCGTGAGATTATCTTACATCAGACTGATTTTTTCCTCACAGGGAAACATAAAATGAAACCGCTTACGATGAAGCGGATAGCAGATATATTGCAAGTACATGAGTCGACAGTCAGCCGGACTGTCAAAGGGAAAATGGTGCAAACCCCTTATGGTTTAATGGAAATGAAGCAATTTTTCCAAGCGAAACTAGAAGGACATTCGCTAGAAGAGGCGTCCAGCTACACAGTCAAGACGCACATCGCCGAGCTGATCCAAACGGAAAATAAGAAAAAACCGTATTCGGATCAGCAAATCATGACTCAGCTTCAGCAAACCTTCGGCATCCGCGTCTCGCGCAGAACCATTGCCAAATATCGTGAACAAATGAATCTTCCGTCATCCACGCTGCGGAAACGCTATGATTAAAAAGGAGCACATGCATTTTCTGGCATGTGCTTCTTTTTTGTTGAGAGAAAGGCACGTATGTGAAGCCGTTCGATCCTGATCAGCTCACATTTTGTTTATCTTCCGCATTTTTGATGAAGCAGCATGATATAGCGCAGCTCCTTGAAGTGAGGTCAATCATTGAAACGTGTGTTGTCAAAAAGGCGGTGCTGCTTCGAACTGACGATGACCTCCATTACCTGCGTGATGCTCTCGAACAAATGAAGCTGGCAGAAGCGCATGAAGAAATTGGTGAAGAGGCAGACCTCACATTCCATCTAGCCTTAGCCAAAGCCTCGAAAAATGATTTACTAAAGGCATGAATGAATCAGGTCTCAACATTTCAGCATGATAGAAAGCCCTTGAAGTCTAAAGAGGACGAGTACTGGAGTGGAGCGAATGTGACATTCGTGAGCACCGGCACGCAGGACTGACACAGAATGCGAGGGTTTGTCTACACGCTGAAGCTGTGCCCAATGAGGGCACAGCTCTACTATTGACGAGAAATATGTAGCTTTTTCATTCGATATTGCAGACTTTGCCTGCTCATGCCCAAAATCTTTGCAGTCTGTGAAATATTGTCGTCCATTTTTTCTAAGTAATGGACGATGTATTGTTTTTCAAATCGCTCCATTTGGGTTTGAAAATCAGTCGTATGCTCTGGACTTGTGTAGACAAATGTGTCAGCTGCCGCTGTTTTCTGCAATGGATTTGCCTGCAATTGTGCAGCAGGACGACCTTCCCCATGCTTGAACCTGAAATGATAGGGAAGGTGATGCAAGCTTAAGTATACTTCATCCATCATCATATTCATCCCAGCCTCAATCACATGCTCCAGCTCTCTTACATTCCCTGGCCAATCATAGGCTTGAAAAAGGGCAAGCACCTCTTCGTCAGCCGCCTTCACATTCATTTGAAACAGCTCATTATATTTTTGAATAAAATGACTGACAAACGTAGGAATGTCTTCTTTTCGCTCAGAAAGTGGGGGGATAAATAAGGTGACAATGCCTAATCGATAAAATAAATCTTTTCGCATGCGTCCACCCGCGATCGCATCCACCGGGTCCTCATTCATATTAGCAATAACTCTCACATCAACAGCGATTTCTTTTGTGCTGCCTAACCTTCTCACGCTTTTTTCCTGCAATACGCGCAGTAGTTTCGCCTGAAGAGGAGGGTTTAAGGAGTTGATCTCATCTAAAAGCAGTGTCCCTCCCTGTGCTTGTTCGAATAAACCAGGCTGATCTGTTGCACCTGTAAAAGCACCTTTTTGCGTACCAAAAAGCAGGCTTTCAATGAGGTTATCAGGCAGTGCCGCGCAATTCTGGGTAATAAATGGTCCAGATGAACGGCTGCTGCCGTTATGGATGCTTTGAGCAAATAGTTCTTTTCCTGTCCCTGTTTCGCCAACAATGAGCACATAGGAAGAGGTACGTGTAGCTCGTTTGGCATGCTCAATCACTTCTAGAAATGCCGGGCTTTTTCCAATGATTGAATCAAATGTAAAGCGTGTGTTACCTTTTTGCTTCATATTGTGGTGAATCAGCCGTTCCAGCTTGGTCACATCATTCGAAATTTCAACCGCGCCTTGAATGAGACCGTCTCGAACGAGCGGATAGGTATGGTTAATCGTTGTGATTTCTTTTCCGTTGTAATTATGATACGTCTGTTTAGCATGAACGGTTTGTTTTCCGTTACGGAGCGCTTGGACAAGCGTACTGTGCATTTCGTCTTGAAAGGCGAAGAAGTCGAGTACATTTTTATGGAGAACATCAGAGCGTTTCAAAGATTCAATTTCCATCATTTTTTTATTATAAACAACAGTATTGCCATTCTCGTCAATGGCGTGGACCCCGACATCAATTAGATCGAGCATTTGTTTATACAAATCAATCTCATTTTCCAGCTTTGCGGCATGATGATCTTTTTTCACTTGCGCCACCTCCAGACCTTAACACCATATTACATGAAAAATTTTGCGGTTTCCTCTAAAAAATTGGCATATGCAAAAATATTTTGCGTGAAAAATCTGCTCAAACCTAGTGATGAAGCGATCAGAAAGTTGGCACGATCCTTGCATAACATATGAGTGAAGATGGACCGAGTGAAAAGAAGCAAGCTTATAGAAGGAGGATTATACAATGACACAGACAAATGAATTGATTCAACAAACAGAGCAATACGGTGCTGCGAATTATCATCCACTGCCAATTGTGATTTCAGAGGCTGAGGGAGTATGGGTGACTGACCCTGAAGGCAATCGATACATGGATATGCTGAGTGCGTATTCCGCAGTGAACCAGGGACATCGCCATCCCCGCATTATTGATGCGCTCAAAAAACAGGCAGACCGCGTGACGCTCACCTCGAGGGCTTTTCATAATGATCAGCTTGGTCCTTGGTATGAGAAAATTTGTAAACTGACAAATAAAGACATGGCATTGCCGATGAATACAGGAGCGGAGGCTGTGGAGACGGCTGTAAAAGCAGCGAGACGCTGGGGATATGACATCAAAGGAATCGAAGAAAATCGTGCGGAAATCATTGCTTGTGTCGGAAATTTTCATGGCCGAACGATGACGGCTGTGTCTCTTTCTTCTGAAGCAGAATATCAAAGAGGTTTCGGACCGATGCTTCCGGGAATCAAGCTCATTTCTTACGGAGATATTGAGGCGTTACGTGAAGCCATTACGCCACAAACAGCGGCTTTTCTCATTGAGCCGATTCAAGGAGAAGCGGGCATTGTCATGCCGCCAGAGGGCTTCTTGAAAGAAGCGAAGGCGCTATGTGAAAAGGAAAATGTGTTATTCATTGCAGATGAAATTCAAGTGGGATTAGCGCGGACAGGCAAGATGTTTGCCTGCGACTGGGAAGAAATTGAGCCTGATATGCTGATCCTCGGCAAGGCATTAGGCGGCGGAGTATTTCCGATCTCATGTGTTGTGGCAAACCGCGATATTTTAGGCGTGTTTAATCCCGGGTCTCATGGGTCTACCTTTGGCGGAAATCCTCTTGCGTGTGCGGTGTCGCTTGCTGCACTGGATGTCTTAATCGACGAGAAGCTTGCAGAGCGTTCCATGGAGCTTGGCCAATACTTAAAAGACAAACTGTCACGTATTCAAAGCCCTGTCATTAGGGAAGTACGCGGACGCGGACTATTTATTGGCATGGAGCTGACAGAGGCAGCTAGACCCTATTGTGAGAAACTCAAACAAGCAGGACTGTTATGCAAAGAAACCCATGAGACAGTGATCCGTTTTGCACCGCCGCTTACCATTTCAAAAGAAGATTTAGACTGGGCGATCGGTCATATTGAAGCATTGTTTCAAGCATAAATGTAAAAGGGAGAAGCCTACACATTCTCCCTTTCTCTTTCAACGAGCGGCGAATTTTGTCAAAGGATGATGAATAGAAGAGTGAAAGTGGGGAAGCGGATTTGAAGCAAGATCAGCATAATGAACTAGAGCGTTCCATGAAAAGCAGACATCTCTTTATGATTGCCTTAGGCGGCGTCATCGGTACAGGTCTTTTCCTTGGGTCAGGACTCATTATCCACCAGGCAGGGCCCGGGGGAGCCATTCTTTCGTTTATCATTGGCGGACTGTTAATGTATTTAGTGATGCTGTGTCTTGGTGAATTAGCAGTGGCAATGCCGACAGCCGGGTCCTTTCAAGAGTATGCGACCAAATATATTGGTCCGTCCACAGGCTTTATGATCGGCTGGCTTTATTGGTTTAGCTGGGCGTGTACGATTGGACTTGAGTTTACGTCGGCAGGTATTTTACTCCAAAGGTGGTTCCCAGATATCCCTGTTTGGCTTTGGTGTCTTGCATTTAGTGTGATTTTATTTGCCATTAATGCCATCTCAGCACGCAGCTTCGCTGAAACGGAGTTTTGGTTTTCGGCCATCAAGGTCGCTGCCATCTTACTGTTCATTATCATTGGAATTGGCGCAATTTTCGGAATGATTCATCTGAAGGACGGGGAATCAGCCCCTCTATTTCGTCATTTGACGGATCATGGCGGACTTTTTCCTAATGGTATTTTTGCTATTTTATTAACCATGGTCACGGTCAATTTTTCCTTTCAAGGAACAGAGCTTGTAGGGATCGCAGCAGGAGAGAGTGAAAGCCCTGAAAAAACATTGCCTCGATCTATACGGAATATTATTTGGAGAACGATGGTCTTTTTCGTCTTATCCATTGCGGTTCTTGCCGCACTTCTTCCTTGGCAGACAGCCGGTGCTGTGGACAGTCCGTTTGTTGTAGTGCTGGACAAGGTCGGCATACCATACGCCGCAGATATCATGAATTTTATTATCATCACAGCTGTCTTATCTGTAGCGAACTCTGGATTATATGCATCATCACGTATGCTTTGGGCACTTTCTAAAGATGGAAAAGGCCCTACCTTTACGAAAAAGTTGTCCAGGCGTAAAATTCCGATCAATGCACTATTGGTGACAATGAGCGTATCCGCTCTATCTCTGCTCACAAGTGTTGTGGCACCAAAAACGGTGTATGTCTGGCTCATTTCGATTTCTGGTATGGTCCTTGTTGTTGTCTGGATGTCCATTTGTTTATCTCAGTATTTCTTTAGAAGACACTTCGTAAAAACGGGCGGAGATGTAAAGGATCTCGTCTTTCGTACACCGTTATATCCATTTGTGCCATTGGCAGGCTTTATCGCATTTGGCATCGTCCTCATCAGTTTATTCTTTATTGAGGATCAGCGAATTGGTCTTTATTGCGGTGTTCCATTCATGGCCGTTTGCTACATCATTTATTATCTCAAAATCAAACCGAAGGAAGATGCAAAACGGTTTGCCGAAGAGGAAAGGCCGATATCTAAAACATAAGCAGGCTGACGCATCAGCCTGCACCTTTTTAATGACAAATTCATTATATATAAAAGAAAAATAAATATTTGCATAGCAAGAACCTTGATGACAAGCAGGTTATCGGTGAAAATGTGTCTATTTTTTGTCTAAATGTGTTTGTAAGAGTTGAAAATGCAAGATGACCCTGTTAAAATAATTAAAGAAAGCAGGGATTGATTTTTTTTGGCTGTGGCGGGACGTTTTTTGTCACAGTGGGACGTTTTGAGTCCAACGTGAAAAGAAAGGGTCGTTAGCCATGAATCGTTTATTGGAAGCTCAAAAAAAATTATTGCCAGATCTTCTCACAGTTATGCAAAAACGCTACGACATTTTGCAGTACATCAGGTTAGCTGAACCAATTGGCCGCAGAAGCCTTGCGACGAGTCTTGGGCTCAGTGAGCGCATCTTAAGGGCTGAAGTTCAGTTCTTAAAAGAACAAAACCTGCTGGATGTCAAAACGAGCGGTATGATGCTGACGAGTGAGGGTCATGCTTTGCTAGACATGCTTGAAGGAATGATGAAGGACGTTTTAGGTTTAACCTTTTTGGAAAATACATTAAAGAGAAAGTTAGGCCTAGAAGAAGTGATCATCGTTTCTGGTGACAGTGACGATTCCCCGTGGGTGAAGCAAGAAATGGGAAGAGCTGCTGTCCAATGTATGAAAAAAAGGTTTACAGGAAATAATATCGTCGCCGTCACTGGCGGAACGACGATGGAAGCCGTTGCCGAAATGATGACCCCAGATGCCAAAAATCGCGACATGATGTTTGTCCCTGCGAGAGGCGGTCTTGGGGAAAATGTGAAAAATCAGGCAAACACCATTTGTGCCCACATGGCTGAAAAAGCTTCCGGTACTTACAAACTGCTGTTTGTTCCAGGACAGCTGTCAGAAGGTGCTTACTCTTCGATTATCGAAGAGCCATCAGTCAAAGAAGTGCTTCAAACGATTAAATCATCTACGATGCTCATTCATGGAATCGGTGAAGCAAAAACAATGGCGATGAGACGAAACACACCAGCTGAAGATTTAAAAAAGATTGATGAGCATGACGCAGTGACCGAGGCCTTTGGCTATTACTTTAATCGTGATGGTGAGGTCGTCCACAAAGTGCACTCCGTCGGCATGCAGCTAGATGATTTAGAAAGCATTCCACACATCATTGCTGTTGCAGGTGGATCATCAAAGGCAGGGGCCATTGAAGCTTATTTCAAAAAACCCCGCCGAACGGTTCTCGTCACAGACGAAGGAGCCGCAAAAGAGTTATTAAGGGAGTCAATTGATCCCTCAATATAAAACATTGTGACCTATAAAAGGAGGAAACATCATGGCAGTAAAAGTCGGTATTAACGGATTTGGACGTATTGGACGTAACGTATTTCGTGCAGCATTAAACAATCCTGAAGTTGAGGTAGTAGCGGTTAACGATCTAACAGACGCTAACATGCTTGCACACCTTTTACAATATGACTCTGTTCACGGAAAACTAGATGCAGAAGTTTCTGTAGACGGTACAAACTTAGTAGTGAACGGTAAAACAATCGAAGTATCAGCTGAGCGTGACCCTGCAAAATTAAGCTGGGGTAAACAAGGCGTAGAAATCGTTGTTGAATCTACTGGGTTCTTCACTAAGCGTGCAGACGCTGCAAAACACTTAGAAGCTGGCGCTAAAAAAGTCATCATCTCTGCTCCTGCTAACGAAGAAGATATCACAATCGTTATGGGTGTAAACGAAGACAAATACGATGCAGCTAGCCACGATGTCATCTCTAATGCATCTTGTACGACTAACTGCTTAGCTCCATTTGCAAAAGTACTTAACGATAAATTTGGTATTAAACGCGGTATGATGACAACTGTTCACTCATACACAAATGACCAGCAAATTCTTGATCTTCCGCACAAAGACTACCGTCGTGCTCGTGCAGCTGCGGAAAACATCATCCCAACTTCTACAGGTGCTGCGAAAGCCGTTTCACTTGTATTGCCTGAACTAAAAGGCAAATTAAACGGTGGCGCAATGCGTGTTCCAACACCTAACGTTTCTTTAGTTGACCTTGTGGCTGAATTAAACCAAGATGTAACAGCTGAAGACGTAAATGCAGCACTTAAAGAAGCAGCTGAAGGAGAACTTAACGGAATCCTTGGCTACAGCGAAGAGCCATTAGTATCTGGTGACTACAATGGTAATGCAAACTCTTCTACAATTGATGCTCTTTCTACAATGGTCATGGAAGGCAGCATGGTGAAAGTCATCTCTTGGTACGATAACGAGAGTGGATATTCTCACCGCGTAGTTGACCTTGCAGCTTACATTGCAAAACAAGGTCTTTAATTTCTGACGCTGAAGGAACTCACTTGGTTCTTTCCTAGAGACACGATATAATGAAGACGGACAAGGGAAGGGGAAGCATCCCTTTCCCTTTTTCTCTTCTTTTATCCGTTCTGCACGATTTCTCGTTTTGATGAGGGCAAAATGGGAAAAGGATAAAGAGAGACTTGTCCAATGCGTAAGGAAACCAGAATAAAGGAGGATCTCCTGACGAGCATGAATAAAAAATCAGTAAAAGACATTGACGTAAAAGGTAAAGTTGTGTTCTGCCGCGTAGATTTTAACGTTCCAATGAAAGACGGAAAAGTGACGGATGATACTCGTATTCGCGCAGCATTACCAACGATTGAGTATTTAACAGGACAAGGCGCAAAGGTACTGCTAGCTAGTCATTTGGGTCGTCCGAAGGGTCAAGTTACTGAAGAACTGCGTCTGACACCTGTGGCTAAGCGTCTGCAAGAGCTTCTTGGACAAGAAGTGAAAAAAGCGGATGAAGCTTACGGAGACAACGTGAAAAAGCAAATCTCTGACTTAAAAGAAGGAGACGTGCTAGTGCTTGAAAACGTTCGTTTCTATCCTGG
Source organism: Bacillus pumilus (assembly GCF_024498355.1). Taxonomy (GTDB): domain Bacteria; phylum Bacillota; class Bacilli; order Bacillales; family Bacillaceae; genus Bacillus; species Bacillus pumilus_P. The sequence goes on along the minus strand of NZ_CP101833.1, from coordinate 2,973,028 downwards.
TGAAGAAAAGAACGATCCTGAACTATCAAAAGCATTTGCTGATTTAGCCGATGTGTATGTCAATGATGCGTTCGGTGCTGCACACCGTGCACATGCATCCACTGCTGGTATTGCAGCATATCTTCCGGCTGTTTCGGGCTTCCTCATGCAAAAAGAGCTTGAGGTTCTAGGAAAAGCCATTTCAAACCCTGATCGCCCATTTACAGCGATTATTGGTGGCGCAAAAGTAAAGGATAAAATCGGTGTCATTGAAAGTCTTCTTGATAAAGTGGACAACCTCATCATCGGCGGCGGACTTGCTTACACATTTGTGAAAGCACTAGGCCACGAAGTAGGAAAATCTTTATTAGAAGAAGACAAAGTCGATTTAGCGAAATCCTTTATGGACCGTGCAAAAGAAAAAGGCGTGAACTTCCTGATTCCAACAGATGTTCTGGTAGCCGACGACTTTTCAAATGATGCGAATACAAGCATTGTGCCAATCTCTGAAATTCCAAGTGATCTAGAAGCACTTGATATTGGAACAGAGACAAGAGAGAAGTACGCTGATGTTATTAAAAACAGCAAACTTGTTGTTTGGAACGGACCAATGGGTGTATTTGAAATCGATGCATTCGCCAAAGGAACAAAAGCAATCGCAGAAGCACTGGCAGAAGCAAAAGATACATATTCTGTCATTGGCGGTGGAGACTCAGCAGCAGCTGTTGAGAAATTTGGTCTTGCCGATCAGATGAGCCATATTTCGACAGGCGGCGGCGCTTCACTTGAGTTCATGGAAGGCAAAGAGCTTCTAGGTGTTACTGCATTAAACGATAAATAAGACAAAACTGCTATAAGGAAGTGTCAATCATGAGAAAACCAATTATAGCTGGGAACTGGAAAATGAACAAAACACTTGGCGAAGCGGTTAGCTTCGTTGAAGAAGTCAAGTCATCTATTCCATCTCCTGACAAAGTGGAATCCATTGTCTGTGCGCCAGCACTTTTCCTAGAAAAGCTAAACAGCCTTTCAAACGGAACAGACCTTAAAATTGGTGCGCAAAATATGCACTTTGAAGAAAATGGTGCATTCACTGGTGAAATCAGCCCTGCTGCTCTAAAAGATCTTGGCATCGGCTACTCAGTGATTGGACATTCAGAGCGCCGCGAATTCTTCGCTGAAACAGATGAAACAGTGAACAAAAAAGCACATGCAGCATTTAAGCATGGCATTGTTCCAATTATCTGTGTAGGTGAAACGCTTGAAGAGCGTGAAGCAGGCAAAACAAATGAACTTGTCGCTGATCAAGTGAAGAAAGCACTAGCTGGTTTAACGAAGCAGCAAGTGGCTGAATCTGTGATTGCGTATGAGCCAATTTGGGCCATCGGTACAGGGAAATCTTCTACAGCGAAAGATGCAAACGATGTTTGTGCACACATCCGCCAAACCGTTGCAAGCGAATTTGGTCAAGAAGCGGCAGACAGCCTTCGCATTCAATATGGCGGAAGCGTGAAGCCGGCGAACATTAAAGAATATATGGCAGAATCCGATATTGACGGTGCTTTGGTTGGTGGCGCAAGCCTAGAACCTCAGTCTTTCGTTCAATTATTGGAGGAAGGTCAATATGAGTAAGAAACCAGCTGCATTAATCATCTTAGACGGGTTCGGTTTAAGAGGCGAAACAGTGGGAAACGCTGTTGCACAAGCAAAGAAACCGAACTTTGACCGCTACTGGAACGAATTCCCGCATCAAACCTTAACGGCATCAGGTGAGGCAGTGGGTCTCCCGCAAGGTCAAATGGGAAACTCTGAAGTTGGGCATTTGAACATCGGTGCAGGACGCATTGTGTATCAAAGCTTAACAAGAGTGAATGTTGCCATTCGTGATGGGGAATTTGAGAAAAACGAAACGTTCATAGAGGCAATGACATATGCAAAAGAGAATGACAAGGCCCTTCATTTATTTGGTCTATTGTCAGATGGCGGAGTGCACAGTCACATCCAGCATCTATTTGCCCTGCTGAAACTAGCGAAAAAAGAAGGCTTAACAAAAGTATACATTCATGGCTTCTTGGACGGACGTGATGTTGGTCAGAAGACAGCCAAAGTGTACTTAAAACAGCTTGAAGAACAAATTAAAGAAATTGGTGTCGGTGAAATTGCAACACTTTCTGGACGCTACTACTCAATGGACCGTGACAAACGCTGGGATCGTGTGGAAAAAGCGTATCGCGCGATGGCGTATGGTGAAGGCCCAAGTTATCAAAACATTTATGATGTCGTTGATGACTCATATGAAAATGGAATCTACGATGAATTCGTTATTCCATCTGTCATAACAACAGAAAATGGTGAACCTGTTGCAAAAGTAAACGACGGCGACTCTGTGATTTTCTATAACTTCCGTCCAGACCGTGCGATCCAAATTTCGAACACTTTCACAAATGAAGATTTCCGCTCGTTTGACCGCGGAGAAGCACATCCGAAGCATTTACACTTCGTCTGCTTCACACACTTCAGTGAAACAGTTGATGGCTATGTGGCCTTCAAACCAGTGAATTTGGATAACACAGTAGGAGAAGTGATTTCTCAAAATGGATTGAAACAGCTGCGGATTGCTGAAACAGAGAAATATCCTCATGTCACGTTCTTTATGAGTGGTGGACGTGAAGAAGAATTTCCTGGTGAAGACCGCATCTTGATCAATTCACCAAATGTGGCAACCTATGACCTAAAGCCGGAAATGAGCGCTTACGAAGTGAAGGATGCACTTGTTGAAGACATCAATGCCGACAAGCATGATGCGATCATTCTGAACTTTGCTAACCCGGATATGGTTGGTCATTCAGGAATGCTCGAGCCAACAATTAAAGCAATTGAAGCAGTAGATGAGTGCTTAGGAGCTGTAGTCGACGCAATCCTAGCTAAAGGCGGACATGCCATCATCACGGCAGACCACGGTAACGCAGACGTGCTGATTACCGAAGAAGGAAAACCGCATACTGCACATACGACAAACCCTGTTCCAGTCATCGTAACGAAAAAAGGTGCGACGCTTAGAGAAGGCGGCATTTTAGCTGATCTATCTCCAACGCTTTTAGACTTACTTGGTCTTGAAAAACCAAAAGAGATGACAGGAACATCATTGATTCAAAAATAACAAAATTGATTCAAAAGGAGCGAAATAATCATGCCATACATTGTTGACGTATATGCACGCGAAGTATTAGACTCTCGCGGTAATCCAACAGTTGAAGTAGAAGTTTACACAGAATCTGGCGGCTTTGGCCGTGCATTAGTTCCAAGTGGTGCTTCTACTGGTGAATATGAAGCAGTAGAACTACGTGACGGAGATAAAGACCGTTACCTTGGAAAAGGTGTTCTGACAGCTGTAAACAACGTAAACGAAATCATTGCACCAGAGCTTTTAGGCTTTGATGTAACAGAACAAGTAGCGATTGACAAAATGTTAATCGAACTTGATGGAACAGAAAACAAAGGGAAATTAGGCGCAAACGCAATTCTTGGCGTATCTATCGCTGTAGCACGTGCGGCTGCTGATTTCTTACAAATTCCACTTTACCAATACCTTGGTGGATTCAACTCCAAAACGCTTCCAGTGCCAATGATGAACATCGTCAATGGCGGAGAGCATGCGGATAACAACGTAGACATTCAAGAATTCATGATTATGCCTGTAGGTGCGCCGAACTTCCGTGAAGCACTTCGTATGGGCGCACAAATCTTCCATAGCCTGAAATCTGTATTAAGCGCAAAAGGCTTAAACACAGCTGTAGGTGACGAAGGTGGATTCGCTCCAAACCTTGGTTCTAACGAAGAAGCACTTCAAACAATCGTAGAAGCGATTGAAAAAGCTGGCTTCAAACCAGGTGAAGAAGTGAAACTTGCAATGGATGCTGCATCTTCTGAGTTCTATAACAAAGAAGACGGTAAATATCATTTATCAGGCGAAGGTGTTGTAAAAACATCTGCTGAAATGGTTGACTGGTATGAAGATATGGTATCGAAATACCCAATCATCTCAATCGAAGACGGCCTTGATGAAAACGACTGGGAAGGTCATAAACTATTAACTGAGCGCCTTGGCAGCAAGGTTCAGCTAGTAGGAGACGACTTATTCGTAACAAATACGAAGAAACTTTCTGAAGGTATCAAAAATGGTGTCGGTAACTCAATCCTGATCAAAGTAAACCAAATCGGTACATTGACTGAAACATTTGATGCAATCGAAATGGCAAAACGTGCAGGATACACAGCTGTCATCTCTCACCGTTCTGGTGAAACAGAAGACAGCACAATTGCGGACATCGCAGTTGCAACAAACGCTGGACAAATCAAAACAGGTGCTCCGTCTCGTACGGACCGTGTGGCGAAATACAACCAATTACTTCGCATCGAAGATCAATTGGCTGAAACAGCACAATACCACGGCATTGCAACTTTCTATAACTTGAATAAGTAATGTCAGCAATGCGCTGCGTACCGCTCTTTTATGAGAGCGGGCGCAGCGTTTTTTTGTGTTGACTGAGATGTGTCAGCTGTTTCATTTGTCACATCCTATTTCTGTAAAAACTCATCCTTCAGTCAGAGGATAAGCCACCAGCACACCATTTTATAAGCACTAAATCATGAAAAATCGACTAAAAATATGAGCTGAAATGAACTTATGCTTTCTGTAGGGTGGTGGTATCATTTTACATATATTAGGGGGTGATGAGATGCTGAATCCTTTTAGCCTTCGTTTTCCAGTAGGGCTGTATATGTATGTACTTCATCTATTGGCGGCCTATGATGAAAGGAAGCAACGAATTCTGACTTCTAAGAACGTACAGAAAAATGCATTTTGGATTTATGTCCTTGCCGCTATTTTAGGCATTGTGACAGTTGCAGCATTGATTTGGGCATGCAAAACATTTGGGAAAGGCTCTAAATTTTTAGGAGAGTTTAAGTTTTTAGGCATGTACATTAAAATCCAATGCGGTTTCTAAATAGGTGATGAGAACAGATGCAAAGTCATCTGTTCTATTTGAAACAAACGGAGGGACATGATGCTGACATTACAATTAAAAGAAAAAACGTATAGCCGCACCTTCTCTCTCCGCAATATTCAGATGAATGTGGAGAAAGGACGCATGATGCTTCTTTTAGGGCATAATGGTGCAGGAAAGACAACGATGATCCAATCCATGTTTGGGCTGACGCCATTTACAGGGCACGTATCCTTAAATGGTGAACAGCTCAACTTCCAATCCTCAGCTCACATATCCCTTTTGAAAGAACATGTTTCCTATATTCCAGACGACCATGCTTTGTTCGATTATTTAACGCCGAGAGAATATTTTCATTTACTTCAGCTGCCAAATAAGCAAGATGTCGCGCGAGACGAGACATTCATCGATCTTTTTGAGCTGAGTCCGTATATGGATCAGCCAATTGCTCAGCTGTCTCATGGCAATCAAAAGAAAACTCAGATCATTTCACAGCTCCTCAGGCCTTGTGATTATTATGTGTTCGACGAGCCAACGAATGGACTTGATCCAGATATGATGATCACCTTAAGAAAGGTGCTCATGAAGCTGAGAGATCAAGGTGCCGGTATCCTCATTTCAACCCATCATTTGAGCTTTGGTGAGACATTGTATGATCACCTCATGATCTTAAGAAACGGTGACATAAAACTGGATATGTCTCGTCAAGAAGCAAGACAGACATTTCCTCATCAGGCACTTGAGGAGATATACAAAGAAGTGAATCGTGATTACTATATGCAGGTGGAGAGGTTGCTCAATGATTTGGACTCAACGCGTTCTTCATAAAATAGAATGGGGTATGCTGACTACGAAAGTAAAGCAGCTCGGCAAAAAATATCCTTTGCAGCTTCTCGCAGCAGCTGCTTTTTTCTTGCTGATGTATGCTATGTACGTCGTCATGAGCCTGCGCTTTTTCATGCAGACAGAGGATAGCGAGCCAACTGCTTTATACCTCCAGTTTATCAAAATGTCACTCTTGCTTTTGTGTGCAGGAATTGTCTTTTCCCGTAATAAAATGAAGCGTCAGGAATACCAATTTTTCTTTCTAAATAGTGCAATTCAAAGTGTGTCATTTGTCCTGTGTGTATATTTCTTTCCGGTGCTGTTTTGCTTCATTATCCTTGGCCTTCTTTTTTTACCAATCGTGTTAGGGCTTTTCATTAGCGGTGTTACACTCTCTATGTATTGGATCATTGTTGTATGTGTCACTTGCTGTGTAATGGCGCTGTATGTGCTCGTTTCTTGGATGCTGATGCGAATTGGTGTGAGCCACTTCATATCCAAAACAAAAGAGCATTTGCTACTGCAAACGATCGGATTTGTGATACTAAGTGCTTTGATGTTTCTTCTTTTTCAAAAAGCGGTTGAGATGATCCATGTATGGCGGTCTGTCTATCTGGTGTTTGAGCTGATCTTACTATGCGCGGGATGGCTTTGGCTGAAGGGTTTATCGGCTTGTTATGTCAATCGGATGTTTTTGCAGCTGAAAGTAGAAGTGAAGTCGTTTTCTTACCAAAAAATCAGAACACATTCTTCATTTCTGACTCATCTGCGGCAGGAATTTGTTTATTTCAGCCGATCAGCTGTTTTTAAAGAACAGGGCATTTTGTTTCTGTTTCTTGTTTGCTTGACGGTGGGGCTGCCATTTGTTTTTTCTCCGGCAGAAACTGGCTGGCTGTATGCCTTTATTGTGCAGTTTGCGTTAAAAGAGATCTTGATCATGCTTCCGCTGATGATTGGCAGGGAATATCATATGAATCATCGAGCCATCTTTATGTTGAATACATCAAAGGGCGCTTATTTATTGTCGAGAATTTTATTTTATTACGCGATCAATTTGCTCATATATTTTGTGTATATTGGGCTTGCTTATTTGGTGACGGGTATTGAAAGTGAAGGTCACGTTTTGGCGAGTCTGTCCATTTTATTGATCACCGTCATGGCGGCATGTGCAGGGTTTGTAGTGAAAATTAATGATTTTAATAAAATGTTTGTGATCCTGATGATGATTGCTGTGTTCAGTTTCTTAGATATGCTTTTATTAGAGTGGCTTTCATCCGATCCACAGCTTCTTGCAACTGCCTATATGATTGGTTCCCTTACATTTTTCAGCTGTATATATGCTGCCATGTTAAAAAGGCCAATCTTGCGATGATAGAGCTTTTGATTAGTTTGATAGCGGTTGTGCTCATTCATGAACTCGGTCATATGCTGATGGTCATGGTGTGTAACAAAATCGAACAAAGACCGCTCTTTGATTATGTGGTGATGATCGATTGGAAGCACGTGTCGATCGTGCATGAAAAATTTGCCCGGCCGAGCTTCAATGTGATGGTGGCACTTGCAGGTCCACTTTTTCCGGTGATCTGCTCTGGTGTGCTTTTTTTCATGTGGAAGCATCCATTGAGTCATCAATTGCTGCTTTTTTCTTTACTGAACACTGTGATGCTGCATCCAGCCTGCCCAGACGGGAAAAATATCACAGCCAGCTTAAAAGAGATGAAAGGAGAGAAATAGATGATCAAAGTATTTCATTCTTTTTCTAGTGGCTTAACACTCGCGATGCTTTATGTATTCGCTGTGTTTATGACCCCAGTATTTTTATTGCTGCTAGAGGTCAATCATGTTGAATCAAGTCCGACTGTGTTTGGCATGCCATTTTATATCATGAAAATCGAAAAGTATCAATTCAGCTCAGAGGCGACCCTCTTTGGATGCGCGGTCTGCTTTCTAGCTGGCGCCGTGCTCTACTTCTTGATTCAATATGTGATTCATGTCGTAAAAAAGCGCAGATCATAAAAAAGCAGGCTGAACAAAAAGTCAGTCTGCTTGAAAAGCGAGCGACAGCCGTACCATATCCATGCACTGAATACCGTTTTCATAGATCGGTTCATCATAATGCTTAAGGAAAAAATCATGATCAATGGATGTTAGGCGAAAGCCGCATTTTTGATAAAGTGCCAGCTGGTGAATACTAGAGTTTCCTGTGCCGATTTCAATCGTGTGAAAACCGGCTGCTTTGGCTTCAGCAATGGCATGATGAATCAGCTGCTTCCCAATTCCTTTTCCTTGCCATGACTCCTTCACAGCGACATTCATCATTTCAACCGTGTGCTGAGATCGTGATGAAAGTACATAGATACCGATCATGTCCTGTTCATGAAAGGCGACATAACAAGAGCCGGATTGTACATAGGCAAGAATCTTTTCCTTTGAAGGGTCAGCTAATAGCAAAAGATCCATAGGTACAGATTGATGACGAGGCAATGGCTGAATCTGTATCACTTCATTTCATCCTCTCTATTCTTTAATATACCCTTGTTTGACCCCCCAATCGTATTGATCCTGCACCCACTGAGAGGGAGGATGATGTGTGACATTTGGGTCTTTTTTGACGTCAGGTTTCCTTGCAGCTTGTGCTGACTGCTTATTCGTTTGAGCAGTTGCTTTCGATGCTGCCAGCTCTTTTTGAAGCTGATTGATTTCCACCTCAAGAGCTTTACGCTGTTTGACTTCTTTTTGATAGGCCTTCTGTTTTTCCTTCAGCTTTTTTGTGACTGTGGACAATTTCTTTTTTTGATCATCGATTTCATGCTTCATATCCGTTCCTTCTGACTTTAACTTCACCAGCTGCTGATCGTTCGTTTTGGTTTCTTGCTGATGTGTTTCCGCTGCTGCGGTGATTGTATGCTCCTGCCAAACAATCCAGCCAGCTGCGCCTAAAATAGCGACAGACAGAAGGAGGATGGTGATTGTTTTCTTCATGTGGTATTCCCCTTTCTCTAAACCTCTATTAACATCGGTTAGATCCAAACAGGTTTTAACATATCGAGAGAATATTCACATCAGTTTGGCAGACACTATGAAAAAAGGAGGGTGTCTGTTGATTTCCTTTATGATTCATGTCGTTGTGTCACTATTTGCTGTGTCGAACCCAATTGGAAACGTGCCTCTTTTTATCACCTTAACAGAAGGCTATACAGAGAAAGAACGCTCTCAGACGGCCAAAAAAGCCATTGTTGTATCATTTATTATTTTGGTTGCCTTTCTACTGGCAGGCAGGCTCATTTTCAAGTTGTTTGGGATCGATATTCATGCACTCCGCATCGCTGGAGGTATTTTTATTTTTGGTATCGCTTACAATTTACTGAATGCAAAAGAGTCACATGTCCAAAACCCTCATTCGGACGAAAAGGCAGAAAGCATAGAGAAGGCAGATGTCTCCGTTACCCCGCTGGCGATCCCAATCATTGCAGGCCCCGGTACAATCGCCACAGTGATGAGTTTAACCCCAGGAAGTGAGGCAGGGTTTCATATACTTGCGATCCTTTTTGGTATTGTGATCGTTCTTGCCATGACGTATTATGCATTTCATTATTCAAGTTTCATTATGCGAAAAATGGGGAAAACAGAGATGAATGTTGTGACTCGATTGATGGGATTGATTCTTGCTGTCGTGGCAGTAGAGATGATTGGCGCAGGCTTAAAAGGGATGTTCCCAATGTTTATGTCATAAGTGTATATAAAAAAGCTGTTTTTTTCTACAATGATGTAAAATAAAACAGCTTTTTTTAAGGTTTTGGTACATGCTTAAACACTTCTTCACTTTCGAAGAATTCAATTAAGCGGCTAATCCAGTCATAGTAATCAAGACTTTCTTTAATTTCTGAAAGAAGCAGATTGATTTTATCCTCTATCTCTTCTGGCAAGTCTTCCTGTTCAAGCAGCTCCAGCAATTCCTTGCACGTTTTCTTATGTGCCTTGCGATTTTTGCTGACCACTCGTGACCAATTGGCTGCAAACAATGAAATAAATGTCTGGTAATGATCTTGCTCAACGTCATACAGATCTTTACGTATTCCTTTTTCATAAACCTTTTCCGCAATATTCAAATCGAGCATTTCTCGAACAACTTGACTCATTCTCGTTTTGCTCATGCCGGTCTCCTCTGAGAGCTCTCCCAGCGTCATTGGTTTACGGTTCATGTGAATGATACCAAGCACTCTACCCACTGTAGAAGAAAGACCAAAGGCATTCATGTTCTCGGCAGCTTTTTCAATATAATGATCCTGTGCTTTTTGAATGGCGCCTAACGCTAGCTTGTCCACTCCCCGCTTCATCCCTTCATGACTGACAATTTGTAACACAATATATCATATACTTGTTTGTTAATGAAAACAATAAATATTGAGCATTTGCTAGTAATTTGAAGGAAAAAGGAGGGATCTATACATATCAGCCCGTTAACTGAAAATTTTTAATAAATGTTATGCAATACAAACATATCGTAAACTTTTTATTTTACAAAGTTTGCACTATAATTAATAAGGTGTAAATTTTCTGAAAATACATACCCAACTAATTGGAGGTGTCTCATTTGCTGAAACTAGAGAATGTATCTAAGACGTATAGAGGCGGAAAAAAAGCTGTCAAACATATTGATTTAGAAATAGCAAAAGGAGAATTTGTTTGTTTTATTGGACCGAGCGGCTGTGGCAAAACGACAACGATGAAGATGATCAATCGACTCATTGAACCTTCCTCAGGAAACATTTTGATCGAGGGAGAAAACATTATGAAGAAGGACGCTGTCCAATTAAGAAGAGAAATTGGTTATGTGATTCAGCAAATTGGACTTTTCCCCCATATGACCATTGCGCAAAACATTTCACTTGTTCCGAAGCTATTAAAATGGCCGGAAGAAAAGCGAAAAGAACGGGCGCGAGAACTGCTCAAGCTAGTCGACATGGGGCCGGAGTATCTAGAACGTTACCCGCATGAACTAAGTGGAGGACAGCAGCAGCGAATTGGCGTTCTTCGCGCACTAGCAGCAGAACCTCCTCTTATCCTCATGGATGAACCATTTGGTGCACTTGATCCAATTACACGAGATTCACTGCAAGAAGAGTTTAAAAAACTACAAAAAACATTAAATAAAACAATCGTATTCGTTACACATGACATGGATGAAGCGATCAAACTCGCTGACCGAATTGTGATTTTAAAGGATGGAGAGATTGTCCAAGTAGGCACGCCAGATGATATTCTGCGTAACCCTGCTAATGAGTTCGTAGAAGAGTTCATCGGGAAAGAACGTCTGCTTCAATCAAATCCAAACATGGAACGTGTAGAACAGATGATGAACACGTCGCCAGTGACAATTACAGTCGAAAAAACGTTGACTGATGCCATTTACATCATGAGAGAAAAGCGGGTCGATTCTTTGCTTGTTGTGGATGAAAATCATGTGTTAAAAGGTTATATCGATATCGAAACGATCGATGCGAACCGTAGAAAAGCAGCCTTCGTTGGTGAGATCTTAAATACAGAGTTCTATACAGTACAAGAAGGCGCACTTCTAAGAGACACCGTCCGGAAAATTTTAATACGCGGTATTAAATATGTACCGGTTGTGGATGCAGAGGGGCATTTAAAAGGCATTGTGACACGTGCAAGTCTTGTTGATGTTGTGTACGACTCCATCTGGGGAGAAGATACACCGGCTGTCACTGAAATGAACTAAGGAGGTGTACACATGGATCAAATCATCGATTTTCTAGAGAAAAATGGTGGGGAACTCCTCACAAAAATGTGGGAGCATTTATATATTTCTTTAATTGCCGTCGTGCTAGGCATTATTGTCGCCGTTCCTTTAGGCGTGATACTCACACGAATGAAAAAAGGCGCAGGTTTTGTCATCGGTGTCGTGAATATCTTTCAAACACTCCCTAGTTTAGCGATTCTTGCATTTTTTATTCCTATTTTGGGGGTTGGGAAAATACCTGCGATCGTTGCTCTATTTTTCTATTCCGTTTTGCCTATTTTAAGAAATACGTATGCCGGAGTTCAAGGTGTGAACAAAAATTTGCTTGAATCTGGTAAAGGGATCGGCATGACGACATGGGAACAAATTCGTCTTGTTGAACTCCCGCTAGCCGTGCCGATTATTATGGCGGGTGTCAGGACGTCAACGATTTATTTAATTGGCTGGACAACACTTGCTGCGTTTATCGGTGGAGGCGGTCTTGGTGACTATATTTTAATTGGACTCCAATTATACCAGCCGGAATACATTATTGCTGGTGCCATCCCAGTCACCATTTTAGCGGTCATCATCGATTTTACATTGATGAGGCTTGAGAAAAAAGTAACACCAGAAGGCTTAAAAGGATTGAAGGAAGTTTCATAAGGAGTTGGCACATGTGAAGAATCGAAAAACAAAATGGATCAGTGCACTGCTTGCCGGATGCTTGCTATTGATTAGTGGCTGTTCACTTCCTGGACTAGCCGGCTCCTCAGGCAATACACTGCGAATTGGCGCACAAAACTTTACCGAATCAGAAATTATGGCCTATATGGTTGGGGATATCATTGAACATTACACAGATAAAAAAACGACCATTGTGAAAAATCTAGGCTCCAACACTGTGCAGCAGAAAGCGATGGAAAACGGAGATGTTGATATTTCTGCGACAAGATATACAGGCACGGATTTGACCAGTACGCTCGGAATGGACGCGGAAAAAGATCCGAAGCGTGCGATGGAAATTGTTCAAAAAGAATTTAAAAAACGCTACGATTACAAATGGTTTGATTCCTATGGATTTGATAATACGTATGCCTTTGCTGTGACGCAAAAGATGGCAAAGGAAAACAACGTAGAAACGGTCTCTGATTTGAAAAAGAATGCGAAGAATTACCGTTTCGGTGTCGATAATATTTGGCTCAAAAAGAAAGGCGACGGTTATGAAGGGTTTGTGAAAACATACGGGATCGAATTTGGAAACACCTTTCCGATGCAGATTGGTTTAGTCTATGATGCATTGAAAAATGAAAAAATGGATATTGTGCTTGCTTATTCAACAGATGGCCGGATCAAAGCCTATAATCTCAAAATCTTAAAAGATGATAAACAATTCTTTCCGCCATATGATGCATCGCCAGTTGTTCCAGAGAAGGTATTAAAAGAAAATCCAGGCCTGGACAAGGTGATCAACAGGCTGATTGGAAAAATCGGTACAGAACAAATGCAAGAGCTTAACTATCAAGTCGACGGTGAGCTTCAAGAACCAGCGACCGTTGCGAAGAATTTCCTGAAAAAACACAATTACTTTGAGTAAGATTGGGAGGTGTCAGGGCTGATGGACACACTGCAGCAATTATGGACGTATTATCAGCAGAACGGTTCATATGTGTTAGAAGAATTTTATCGGCATTTTCTCATGTCAGCGTATGGGGTGTTGTTTGCGGCAATTGTCGGAATTCCAGTAGGCATCTTTGTGGCACATTATCGCAAGCTGAGCAATTGGGTGTTCGCCATTACAAATGTCATTCAAACCATACCAGCGTTAGCGATGCTTTCAGTGTTGATGCTTGTATTAGGACTTGGCGCAAATACAGTGATCCTATCACTCTTTCTATATTCGCTTCTGCCTATCATCCGAAACACATACACTGGAATTGTCAGCATTGAACACGCCTATTTAGAATCGGGTAAAGCAATGGGCATGACGAAATGGCAAGTGCTGAGAATGGTTGAATTACCGCTTGCTTTATCGGTGATTATGGCTGGTTTAAGAACCGCACTGGTCATCGCAATCGGCATTACAGCGATTGGGACATTCGTTGGTGCGGGAGGACTTGGTGATATCATCATCAGAGGATCAAATGCGACAAACGGAACAGCCATCATTTTAGCAGGCGCTATTCCAACTGCGCTCATGGCCATCATTGCCGACCTTGTCATGGGCTGGCTTGAACGCTATTTAAGCCCAACAAACAAGAAAAAAGAGAGAAAAGCGTTAGCTGAAAAAAACATCACATCTGCTTAAGCGGCTGAATAGACAAAACCTCCCTTACATCTGTAAGGGAGGTTGTTTTATGATCATCAGGCGGCTCACATGGAGAAATTTTATGATTCAAGTGTGATCCATTCAGTGGACCACTTCGAAATTTCCTCAAAAACGGGTGCAAGTGAACGCCCCATATCAGTTAAAGAATACTCAATGCGTACGGGTGTTTCAGCAAAAACCTCCCGTTTTACAATGCCTGCTGCTTCCAGCTCTTTTAATCTCTCAGATAATACTCTTCCGCTTAAATTTGTCAGAGCCGCCTCAATTTCACTAAAGCGCTGCTGACCTGAGAGAAGCTGAAAAACAATCAGTGCAACCCAGCGTTTACTTAATAACTCAACTGCTTTTTCAAACCGCGGGCACATGTCAGATTGATTCATCTTTCTTCACTCCAATCTGAACTCATTATACCGTAATTCTGTCATCAATCAGTGCAAAAAGCTTGTCAATGATCAAAACATTTTATGATGACGAGCGGCTGTTTAACATAAACAGCAGATAGCGGTTTAGATCCTCTATTTCTTTTTTAGAAAGGGTAGACCATATGCTTCCATCAAATATTTCGAGATCACCAAGTTCATATTGCTCTGCGGCTTCTTTTATTTTGGATAAAGCCATTTCCTCTTCCTTTATCAGAGGGACAGGAGATGCTTCTTCAATATAACCAGCTGCCTGCATCATTTCCTCATAAGGTACCTTTAATGCACCTGCTAGTTTCTTAATCGTAGGAGGTTTCGGAATGCCGCGTTTCCCGTTTTCAATTCGAGAAATACCGGCAGCGCTGACCTCTGAATACATGGCTAATTGGTTCACTGATAGCTTCTTTTCCTCACGCAATGCTCTTAAATATGCACCAAAGTTCATCAACTCAAAACCTCACATGGTTAAAGATTAGGTAATTCTATTTTACTTGATTTGTTGACTATTGGCAATAAGTATACCATGAAAATATTGACATTAGTTAATGGTAGATGTATCTTAAGTTTATACCCCGCTATTTGTTCGCCTTTTTTTGGTTGATGAGCGTGAGAAAGTATTCATTCAGCTGGCTGATGTCTTGTGCAGAGAGCGTTTCCCATTGGTCTCCATCAAAAATGGGGAGATGTTCTACATCCTTTTGAAGCGCCGTTTGATAGATTTTCAACATGGACTCATATTTAGGTTTCATTTCATGAACCTTTTCCTGTTCTATATGACCGGCAAGCAGCATTAAATCCTCATAAGGCACCTTCAAGGCGTGTGCTAATTTTTTTATGGTTAAAGGCTTGGGCACACCACGCTTTCCATTTTCAATACGAGAAATACCAGCAGCGCTTACACCCGAATACATGGCGAGTTGATTGACAGACATTTTTCTATTTTCTCTTAAAATGCGTAATTGTTCACCAAAGTGATTCATGACATCGAACCTCACATTTCAGTATATGACTTATTTTAGTATGATCATTGACCAAAGGAAATAGCAGAGGTGCAAAAGTGTTGACATAAGTTAATAGATTTGTGTGTTGTGAGAGTCCTACATTCTGTACATATTGATCCTATAGGAGGTTGTAATGATGGTCGAAAAGATTCAGATCAGGCGAGCTTTTGTGATGCAGTATATGATCGAAAACGATATGTCTTTAAATCAGCTCGCAGATGAAATTGGCATCTCTCCTGCCACACTCAGCAGGGTATTAAATGGTCACCGGAAACCAGGACAGCTTGTCATTGGCAAAATGATTCATTACTTTGATAAAAAATTTGAAGATCTATTTTACTATGAAAACGTTGACAAAAGTCAATGATTGGAATCATCATATCATCTTTAAGGAGGCAATGTCATTGAAAAGAACTGGGATGGTCAGACACATTGATTCTCTTGGCAGAATTGTGCTGCCTTCAGAAATGCGAAAGGTACTCAATATCAAAGAAGAGCAGCTTTTAGAAATTTTCATAGAAGATCAAACCATCATGCTGAAAAAATATGATGCAGATAAGAGCTGCCTGTTAACTGGACAAGTAACGAAATACAACAAAAGCTATGGAAATGGCAAAGTGATGCTAAGCCCTGAAGGAGCTGAACGTTTGTTAGTAGAATTAAAACAGCTATTAAAAGAAGAAGCAACTCGTTAAAATGTTTTTTTAACTCAAAATCGAATATAAAAAATGCTGCACGCAACCCTTTTGAACGAAATTGAATCAAAATAACAAATAAAGTCGACAATATATAGGAAATCTTTATTTTGATGTTTCGTGACATGCACCTTGTTTTCATGTAAAATAAAGTTATGTGTACCAGTTTGTCTGGAGGTGTTTTCATGCACGCATTTGTTATCACATTACTCGTAATTGTCAGTATCGCACTTATCATCGTTGTATTATTACAATCAAGTAAAAGTGCTGGACTGTCAGGCGCTATTTCAGGTGGAGCCGAGCAGCTTTTCGGTAAGCAAAAAGCGAGAGGCCTTGACTTGATTCTTCACCGATTAACGGTCATTTTGTCAGTGCTTTTCTTCATATTAACACTTGCATTGGCATATTTAGGCGTGTAAAGAGCGAGTAACAGAAGGTCTGATCTTTTTTCAGACCTTTTTTTAGTATCAGCACTCTTTTGTGTTTGTTTCATACATACAAGTGGAAAATATAAACCATAACAGAAGGAAAGGAAGTCACATCATGAAAGTTGTTACACCAAAACCATTTACGTTTAAAGGTGGAGAAAAGGCGGTGCTTCTTCTTCACGGTTTTACTGGGAATACAGCAGATGTTCGAATGCTTGGCCGTTACCTGAATGAAAGAGGTTATACATGCCATGCACCTCAATACAAAGGACACGGCGTGCCGCCAGAAGAGCTTGTTCATACAGGCCCGATAGATTGGTGGAAAGATGTAGAAGAAGGGTATCAATTTTTAAAAGATGAGGGCTATGAGGAGGTTGCTGTTTGCGGACTGTCCCTCGGAGGAGTTTTTTCATTGAAATTAGGTTACACTGTACCTGTAAAGGGAATTGTACCTATGTGTGCACCTATGTACATAAAAAGTGAAGACGTCATGTACCAGGGTGTACTAGATTATGCCCGTAATTATAAAAAATTCGAGGGTAAGTCAGAGGACCAAATTGAACAGGAAATGGAAGAGTTCAAGAAAACACCAATGGGTACACTCAAGGGCCTGCAAGAGCTGATTGCAGATGTAAGAAACAATGTTGACATGATTTATTCACCTACTTTTGTTGTTCAGGCACGTCATGATCATATGATTAATACAGACAGTGCAAATATCATTTATAACGAAGTAGAGACAGATCAAAAACATTTGAAATGGTATGAAGAATCGGGCCATGTCATCACGCTTGATAAAGAGCGGGAAAAGGTTCATCAGGATGTGTATGCATTCTTAGAATCACTTGATTGGTCAATTTAAATATATAGGGGGTTAGAGTGTGCAAAAAGAAGAATTTATGAATGAATTACTCGCTTTTATGCAAGAAGAGGCGTACAAACCGTTAACAGTACAAGAATTAGAAGTCATGATGGAAATTACAAATGCTGATGATTATAAAGAGCTCATCAAAGCACTTGTGATATTAGAGGATCAGGGACTTATCGTCCGTACCCGCAGTGATCGCTACGGTGTACCGGAAAAAATGAATTTGGTGAAAGGAAAGCTGTCCGCTCATGCGAAAGGATTTGCCTTTGTGACACCTGAAGAGTTTGGACAGGATGATATTTTCATTCCGCCAACAGAACTTGGAACAGCGATGAATGGCGATACGGTCATGGTTCGTGTCAGCCATAAATCCAATGGCACCAAAAAAGAAGGGACAGTCATCCGAATTCTGGAGCGTAATATTCAGTCGGTTGTCGGTACCTATACAGAAACAAAAAGCTTTGGTTTTGTCATTCCTGATGATAAAAAGATCACACACGATATCTTTATCCCGAAATCCGCCAAAAACGGAGCGGTAGAAGGTCATAAAGTCGTTGCGACGCTGACAAGCTATCCGGAAGGAAGAATGAGTGCAGAGGGCGAAGTGACTGAAATTTTAGGTCATAAAAATGACCCAGGCATTGATATTTTGTCGATCATTCATAAACACGGCCTGCCAGGTGAGTTCCCAGAAGAGGCGCTGCAGCAGGCGGTAGACACACCTGAAACAATCGATGAAAAAGATCTGGAAGGCAGACGTGATCTGCGCAACGAAACGATTGTGACAATCGACGGTGCAGATGCGAAGGACTTAGATGACGCAGTCACTGTGCAAAAGCTGGATGATGGTAAATATAAGCTAGGGGTGCATATTGCAGACGTCTCTCATTATGTCACTGAAAATTCCCCGATTGATCAGGAAGCCTATGAGCGCGGGACGAGTGTGTATCTTGTAGACCGCGTCATTCCGATGATTCCGCATCGTCTATCAAACGGCATTTGTTCATTAAATCCAAAGGTCGATCGTCTCACACTTTCCTGTGAAATGGTCATTGATCGCAATGGGAAAGTCGTCAAACACGAGATTTTCCAAAGTGTGATCAAAACAACTGAGAGAATGACGTATTCAGATGTGAATAAGATTTTAGTGGACCAAGACGAAGAGCTTCTAGAGAAATACGAGCCGCTTGTTCCTATGTTCCAAGAGATGGAGAAGCTTGCAGAAATCCTTCGTGACAAGCGGATGGAGCGTGGAGCTGTAGACTTTGACTTCAAGGAAGCGAAAGTGCTTGTTGATGATGAAGGAGCGGCAAAGGATGTCATCATTCGAGAGCGTTCAGTCGCGGAGAAATTAATTGAAGAATTCATGCTTGTCGCAAACGAGACGGTTGCAGAGCACTTCCACTGGATGAATGTACCGTTCATTTACCGAATTCACGAAGAACCAAATCCTGAGAAGCTTCAGCGCTTTTTAGAATTCGTGACAACATTTGGGTACATTGTTAAAGGAACGTCGACGAACATTCACCCGCGTGCACTTCAAAGTGTACTGGATGCCGTCCGAGATCAGCCAGAAGAAGTAGTCATTCAAACCGTCATGCTTCGCTCTATGAAACAGGCGAAGTATGATCCAGAAAGCATCGGGCACTTTGGGTTATCAACGGAATTCTATACGCACTTCACATCACCGATCCGCCGATATCCTGATTTAATTGTTCATAGACTGATCAGAACCTATTTGATTCAGAAAAAGACAGACGAAGCTACCCTTGAAAAGTGGGGACAGCTGCTGCCAGAAATAGCAGACCATGCGTCTACAATGGAACGCCGGTCCGTCGATGCAGAGCGTGAAACAGATGACCTGAAAAAGGCAGAGTTCATGCTTGATAAAATCGGTGAAGAATTTGATGGGATGATTAGTTCCGTGACGAATTTCGGACTATTCGTTGAACTGCCGAATACGATAGAAGGTCTCGTCCATGTCAGCTACATGACAGACGACTACTATCGCTTTGATGAACAGCATTTTGCTATGATCGGTGAGCGTACAGGAAATGTATATCGCATCGGTGACGAAATCACTGTCAAAGTGGTGAATGTCAATAAAGATGAGCACTCCATTGATTTTGAAATCGTCGGGATGAAAGGCACTCGTCGTAAATCACCTAAAGATTTCAAGTTCAAAAAACGGACAGATTCACCAGCAAAAAAAGGGAGCGTTGGTCAGAAGGCGTCTGGGGATAAGGCAAAAGACGATAAAGGCGGCGACTGGTTCACAGGTCGAAAAAAGAAGAAAAAGAAAAAACGCGTATTTGATAACGCACCGAAACAAAAGCGAAAAAAGAAAAAGTAACGTGCCAAAAAAGCAAATAGGGCAACACGCTCTATTTGCTTTTTGACCACATGGCGTCAGCATTGTCGAAAGCTGGATTGTTTGATAAAATAATCCGTACGATTTGGACTGTGTTTGTGTCAAAAGGAGGGTGTACGCCAATGCCAAAGGGAGAGGGAAAGGTTGTTTCCCAAAACAAAAAAGCAAATCATGACTATTTTATAGAAGAAACATACGAAGCAGGCCTTGTGTTACAAGGAACTGAAATCAAGTCGATTCGTGCAGGAAAAGTGAATTTAAAAGATTCCTTTGCCAAAATCGAACGAGGAGAAGTGTTTCTTCACAACATGCATGTCAGCCCATACGAGCAGGGGAACCGCTATAACCATGATCCGCTAAGAACGAGAAAGCTGCTGCTTCATCGCAAGCAAATTAGCAAATTGATTGGTGCCATAAAGGAAGAGGGCTACTCACTAGTTCCTATTAAATTATATTTGAAGAATGGCTTTGCCAAAGTGCTGATCGGAATCGGTAAAGGGAAAAAGAAATACGATAAACGTGAAGATCTGAAGAAAAAAGATGCAAAACGTGAAATCGACCGTGCCTTCCGTGATCGACAAAAGCAATTCTAGTCCGGGGGCAGATTGCTTGCTGTGAGCGGAAGTATTATGCTACAATATGATATGCAGTAAACAATCATCGCAGGTTTTTACAGAAACCACCAGTTGTTTCAAGCGATGAGGCTGTTATAATAGTTATATACGGAAGCAGTTAAGCTGAACGTTTCCATCCCGTATATCCCTTTTACAAGGGGACGTTACGGATTCGACAGGGGCGGTTCGAGCTTGAGCTGCGAGCCGAGAGGCGATCTCGTTAACACGCACTAAATGTAACTGGCAAAACTAAAAGTTTTAACCAAAACTTAGCACTAGCTGCCTAATAAGCGCAGCGAGCTCTTCCTGACATTGCCTATGTGTCTGTGAGGAGCCCAATGAAGTAGGCTACGCTTACGTTTCCGTCTGAGGACGTAAGAAGAGATTCATCAGACTAGCTCTCCAAGCGCCCGTCAGCAGGCATGCGGATGAGTGAACACGTAAATATGTTGACTACGCTCGTAGACGCTTAAGTAATCGATGTCTCTGGACGTGGGTTCGACTCCCACCGTCTCCATCAAAACTTTTAGAATGCAGTCGTATCAAGGGTTTGAAAGCCCTTGATACTGGTCTGGCATCATTTTGGCATCATTTTAGAAAATTTCTTCTTCCATGAAAGCTACAACTTCCTTTTGTTTGGAAGGGTATAGATGGCTATAAGTGTTTAGTGTTTCTGCAACATCTGAGTGACCTAAACGATTTGCCAGCACGCAGGTCTTATTTATTAAATATGAGGCATGGGAATGTCTGAATTCGTGAATAATAATCTTTCTGACATTCGATTCTTTTAAATATTTTGCATAACGTCTGTCGATAGTGCTGGTAGCTATACTATCGTAAAACGTTCCAAAAACTCTATAACTATTTTTAACTGGCGCTATTTTTTCAGCGTCATTTTTTGTGCCCTTTAATAGATCCCTTTTTGATTTGGCATCAAAATAATTCTAATAGATGCGGCTGTTTTTGGAGGGGTAATTTCTCTATTATACTCCGTCTTATTAATTTCTATATAATTTTCTTCAAAATTGACATCAGCCCATGTTAAGGCAAGTAACTCTCCTTTTCTCGCTCCACTAAAATAAAGCGTGGAAAATAATGCTTATACAATGGATCCTCCACCACACTTATAAATGTTTTAAACTCTTCAAACTCCCAGTAATTCAACCTTTTATTAACAGTCACTTCAAAATTACCCACTACTTTCGCTGGATTGTTCTCAGTACCATGATACTTCGCTGAAAAGTTGAATACGGCTGATAAGGTAGAATGGATTTTTTGGGAATCACGAGCGTATTTATTGGTAATCGTTTCAATTAAGATTTCTATATATAGGAACAGTTCTAGCTCGTAGACTCTTAAAGAGGACACTTCTAAATTAGTTATGAGAAGTTTTACAAATAAATCAATATTAAAAAGCACAAATAACTTTAAAGTTATGTAACATAAATCTTTGCTATAATTAATGTTATTATATTGAAGGAGTGGTAAGAAGTGAAAATTAAAAAGGTTTTAATGGCAGTTGCCCTATGTTTAAGTTTATTGACCCCTATAGCTGTTCAAGCAAAAGACGATCCATCGAAATTTACCTTTGAGTTTAAACATCAACTTACGTCTAGAAATTGGAGTTTAAAAGGAAAGAACATTAAAATTTCAACGACTAGTGATACTTATGGACAAAAAGGCAGTTTTAAAATTGAATTGTATCGTAAGACTGGATGGTTTTCAAGTAAATATGTGGGTGTGAAAAGTTTTACAAAAGAAGGAACCACTACAAATGTTTATTCTAATAAGACATCTGGAGATTTTTATATGATTTTTAAAAAAGCCCAAAGTAGTGTTTATACTGGTGGGCATGGAAGAATTACAAATTAGTAAGAAAGGTGATTAAATGATTACCAATGGTTTAGCTATTTTCATTGGTTTATTGATGTATATTATAAATATTTTGTTTCGAATCTACAAAATATTTATATTGAAACAAAAATTTTATCCAATTGAAAAAAGTATATTTATTTTTGTTTTTTTTGCTTATATTAGTGGACTTTTATATGTTACATTATTTCCTATTCCTATAGATGTGGATTTGATTAATGATCGAATTTCTGAGGGTTTTGAGGAAGAAAATAATTTTATACCGTTAAGATCCATTATAAACATAATTAGTGAAAGTTCTTTGACCACTATATTAACTCAAATTGGAGGTAATTTATTATTATTATTTCCTTTGGCAATATTTATTCAATTAGTTTTTAATAATTTAACTTTGAAAATAAGAGGGGTATTCATAATTGGTTTTCTTTCATCACTTATTATAGAGATGAGTCAGTTAACCATCTCAAATTTAATCGGTTTTACTTACAGAAGTTTTGATGTAGATGATTTAATTTTAAATACACTCGGTTTTTTTATTGGTTATTTTTCATATAAATTTGTTTATCCAATAAGAAATTTATTTTTTGAGTGATAGGAAATCTTGATGCTGTTTGAAATCTATTATGGTTATCTAAGCTTGTAGACAAAGTCTATAAGCTTTTTTGTATAATAATTATCTGGGAATAAATATGTGATTACAACGTGAGAAGAAAGGGGAAAGTAACTAAAAACAGTGACTTTAGATGTGTTAATTTTTGAAGATTTTCTTGTGCAAAAAAAATTAAAAATACAATTCTAGTCAAGGCCCTTACTAGGTTGCAATGGATTCCATGTAAATGCTGAAAAGAAGACAAGAGGCAAAAACGAAAAATATTTGATTATTTGTTAACTGTTTATAGTAATTAAATCAATTCCGTGAATTGAATATTTATAAATATTTGAAAGATCACTTATTCTTTTTGAACCTCCTCATCTTTTATTCCAAACTTATTAGATGTTTGCTACACCACAACATGCCTTTCCTTAAAATTAAGCAAAAATAGTAAAAAGATTGGATTTTCATTACAAGTAATCGTCTAAAAATAGACAAAAAACCTCCAACCAATTCAAAATCACACCTTCCCATTTGAGACGTCCTCATATATAGTAATATTAGACTAGTTCTAAATAACTGAAATTGGGGCGTTTACATGGATTCGATTGTTTTACATTTTATTGTGATCATGAGTGTTTCTGGCATTCTGTCCGTGATATTATCAATCATTGCTCATGCAAATCGCCATCGGTATATTGGCTGTCAATTGTTTATGTACATGTCTGGGGCAACCGCGATTTATATTTTTGGGCATACGTTTGAATTATTGGCGCGTACTCCTGAAGAAATCATGTTCTGGGTTTGTTTTCAATACATAGGTCTACCGTTTATCGCACCGTTCAGCCTCATGATTGTGCTGCAATTTACGGGATTCCATCAATATTTCACAAAGCGCCGCGTGCTTCTCATCTTACTGATTCCAACTCTCACCACCATTATGGTGTTCACCAACTCTTTTCATTCACTCTTTTATCGAAGCATCACGATGAATTCAGTAGACGGATTTTTATTGGCTGATTTTACGATTGGCTATTGGTATATCATTCATGGCGTTTATACGTTTGGTTGTTCGATGCTTGCTATTTTTATGCTGCTTTGGTTTTTACGTGTTACAAAAAAAGAATATTTAAAGCAGATTCTGATACTGTTAGTGGGAATGTCATTACCAATTATGACTTCTTTTATTTATTTATTAGGCGTTACACCCCTTCATATTGACCCAGTCCCTGTGGTGATGTTTTTAACCAATGCGCTCTACTTATGGGCGATTATGTCGTTCCAGCTCTTTCAGCTCTCTCCCATTGCAATGGAGCGTGTGTTTGAGCATATGTCTGAGGGGGTTCTCATTTTAGATCGATACCGGACACTTATAGATTACAACCCCGCTGCTGCAACGATCATTCCAGCACTTTCTAATAAAAAGGGAATCGGCTATAAAATCGACGATATTTTTTCAGGGGAAATCAAAGAGGCGGCGTTTATTCAGTGGCTGCGTTCTCCGCAGGATCATGCGCAGTATGATTTGATGTGGGAAAAAGAAGAGCCCTTCTATTATCAACTGACTGCTTCTTCGTTATTTAATAGAAGAGGCGAGATCGAGGGCAGGCAAATTGTGATCAGTGATGTAACAGAGCAGCGTTTGCTACAGGAAGAGCTGGAGCGCCGTGCGTATATGGATGGTTTGACGAATATCTTCAACCGTTCTTCTTTCATCGAACGAACGCAGATGTTATTGGAAGAGGATGCGCAGGATACCGCCATTTTGCTGTTTGATATTGATTTCTTTAAACAAATTAATGATACGCACGGACATCATATCGGGGACGAGGCACTGCGTCATGTCGTCTCCATTTGTCAGCAGCATTTAAAAATGGATGATTTATTTGGCCGATATGGGGGAGAAGAGTTTGCCATTTGTCTGCCGCATCATTCATTTGAAGAGGCATGTCATATCGCGGAACGAATGAGACATTCGTTTGAGACGAGTTTCTTTGAGACTGATGAGGAAAAAGTGCGAGTGACAGCGAGCTTTGGAATCGCTCATACAGCTTATGATCCAAATGTATTAGAAACTCTTCTATTTGAAGCGGACCAAGCCTTGTATATGTCAAAACGCCAAGGACGCAACCGGATTTATGCGTCCACTGGAGCGGACTACATGCTGTATGAAGAGCATGATCAGCCGCCGGCTTCTCATTGACTGTTGTCCTGACATTCGATATGATAAACATAACATTTGAACGGTTTCCTAAAGGGGAGTAGCTTTAACGGTTTGGTCGTCACTACAGAAGCAGCGATTGCTTCTCGGCCATTCCGGCATGAACATGTTAGCCAGACCTTTGCCTATCACACATGAGGCAAAGGTCTGGCTTTTTTTGAAGTCCTTTTGCATCAGTGTGATAGGGGAGCAGAACAAATGAATGCTTTCAACACAACAGATGGAAGGATGATCGATCTTGAAAAAATATGTGATGGCTTTCCTATTTTCCGGCACGCTTGTATTAAGTGGATGTTCCGGCTTGCTTGACCAGGTCAACGATACGACGACATATGTCACAGAGGCAAATAAGTATGTGACTGACATTCAGCAATTTACGGAGAACTTTCCAAAGCTCGCTGAAGAAGCTGTACAAAATGCCGCCAAAAAAGCAGAATTGACGCAGCAGCTTGAATCATTGAAGGCAGACATTCAAGAATTTAATGAACTGACAGCACCAAAAATAGCGGAAGATTTGCATGCGCAAATCATGGAAAAAAATAAGGTGCTGTCGGAGGAAATTCAAACCTATTTACAGCAATTGAAAGCTGACAATAGCGATGCTGCAGCCATTTTAGTGGACCAGCAAGGGCTGATCAAGCAGCTTCAGCAGTCCGTCAGTCTTTTACAGGATATTGAACAATTAACAAACTAGGACAAACTCAGCTCTTAGACGGGCATTCAGCATATCTTTGCCTTTTTCGGTGGAGATATGCTTTAATTTAGTTAAAGATAAGTCATAATAGAAAAAAGGTGATCACATGACAAAACATGAAGAAAGACATATTGCTTCGCCTAGAGCCGAGAAGGAAAAAGACCAATTAATCAATCGCTTGAAACGAGTGGAAGGACAAGTTCGAGGGATTCAGCAAATGATTGAAAATGATCGTTACTGTATAGATGTCGTCAATCAAATTTCTGCTGTCAATGCCGCTTTAAAAAAGGTCAGTCTTCAATTGATGGAAAAGCATACACATCACTGCGTAGCGGATGCCATTAAGAGCGGCAACGGGGATGAAGCCATTGAAGAGTTAATGAACGTCTTTACGAAACTGACAAAATCGTAGCGCATTAAGCATCATTTATGTTTACAATGATACCCTACTAGGGTATAGTAAGGTGTAGAAAATGATTGATGGAGGCGATGAGAAGTGGAACAAGCAACACTTCAAGTACAGGGCATGTCTTGCGGACATTGCGTGAAAGCAGTCGAAGGAAATGTAGGAGAATTAGCAGGTGTTGAATCTGTGAAAGTCCATTTAGACAAGGGACAGGTGGAGGTTTCTTTTCATCCTGATCAAGTCACGTTACACCGAATCTCTGATGTGATTGAAGAACAGGGATATGATGTCGTCTAAATGATATACGTGCTGCATGTGACAGCGCGTATTTTTTTCAAAAAAAGATACCCCCATGGAGTATATGAAGAGGTGAGATGAATGAAAAAGGAAATTGATTTTCATATTACGGGAATGACCTGTGCTGCCTGTGCAGGACGCATTGAAAAGGGTTTGAACAAGCTGGAAGGTGTGGATGAAGCCAATGTGAATTTGGCACTTGAAACATCTCATATCGTATATGAAACGGAACAGCTATCACCAGATGATCTGAAGAAAAAAATCCAATCTCTTGGCTACGATGTGGCGATGGAGCAAGCAGAGTTTGATATAGAGGGAATGACCTGTGCGGCTTGTGCCAACCGAATTGAGAAAAAAATCAACCGGTTGGACGGTGTTGCTCAAGGATCTGTAAACTTTGCGCTTGAGACACTTCAGGTCACATATCATCCGGGCCAAACGTCTACAAGTGACATAAAAGATGCCGTTCAGTCCATTGGGTATTCATTAATTGAACCAGCTGAAGAATTAGCAGAGGAAGGGAAAAAGGATCATCGACAAGCAGCGATAGAGAAGCAAACGGCACGCTTTTTATTCTCGATGATCTTGTCACTGCCCCTCCTTTGGGCAATGGTCAGCCATTTTTCTTTCATGTCTTTTATTTGGCTGCCAGAAGCGTTCATGAATCCATGGGTTCAGCTTGCATTAGCAGCACCTGTTCAGTTTATTGTCGGCTGGCCCTTTTATGTAGGCGCGTATAAAGCTTTAAGAAATAAAAGTGCCAATATGGATGTCCTTGTGGCACTTGGGACATCAGCTGCGTTTTTCTATAGCTTATATGAAAGCATTCAGCAAGCGGTTCAAGGCACACATGAGGCAGCACTCTATTATGAAACAAGTGCTGTGCTCATTACGTTGATCGTGCTCGGAAAATTAATGGAAGCAAGAGCAAAAGGGAGATCATCAGAAGCGATTCAAAAGCTAATGAGCTTACAAGCAAAAGAAGCTGTTATTGAGCGAGATGGGGAAGAGATGACCGTTCCTATTTCTGATGTGAAAGTGGATGATCTTGTGTTTGTAAAACCAGGTGAAAAAGTACCGGTAGATGGAGAGATCATGGAGGGAACAACCGCGATAGACGAATCCATGATTACAGGAGAAAGTCTGCCTGTTGATAAAACCGCAGGAGATACGGTCATTGGGGCAACCATCAATAAAAATGGGTTTATCAAAGTGAAAGCGACAAAAGTGGGGAAAGAGACGGCCCTTTCACAAATTATCCGAGTGGTAGAACAAGCACAAGGCTCAAAAGCACCGATTCAAAGAATGGCTGATCAAATATCAGGTGTATTTGTCCCTATTGTTGTCGGAATTGCTGTGCTCACCTTCCTTATATGGTTTTTCTTTGTTGATCCAGGGAATGTGACTGCAGCACTTGAAACCTTTATAGCGGTCATAGTCATTGCATGTCCGTGTGCGCTCGGTCTTGCTACACCAACCTCTATTATGGCTGGCAGCGGCCGTGCGGCTGAATCAGGCATTCTGTTTAAAGGTGGAGAGCATTTAGAAGTGACCCAATCACTGGACACGGTGGTTTTAGATAAAACAGGGACTGTGACAAAAGGTGAGCCGAGTCTTACAGATGTGATGGCATATGCAAATTGGACAGAAGGTGCGCTGCTTCAGCTAGTGGGATCGGCAGAACAGCAGTCGGAACATCCACTTGCTCGAGCGATCACTGACGGAATGAAGAAACGAGGTCTTGAAGCGGCCGAGGTAGAAGACTTTCAAGCAGACCCTGGTCATGGCATTGAAGCAAAGGCCGCCGGGCGCAAGCTTTTGATTGGAACGCGGAAGCTATTACAGAAACATCATATCCCATATGATCAAGTCGAAGCATCCGTCACGCTACTGGAGCAGCAAGGGAAAACGGCAATGCTCGTCGCGATTGACGGCGAAGTCGCCGGTATTGTCGCGGTGGCAGATACGATCAAATCATCCTCTCCTCAAGCCATCGCCCGGTTGAAAGAGCAAGGGATTCACGTTGTCATGATGACAGGGGATAACAAGCGCACAGCAGAGGCGATCGCAAGACAGGCGGGTATTGAGCATGTCATCGCTGAAGTTCTGCCTGAGGAGAAGGCTGCTCACATTGCAGCGCTTCAGGAACAAGGAAAGAAAGTCGCCATGGTCGGAGACGGCATCAATGATGCACCAGCCCTTGCGACAGCGAATATTGGGATGGCGGTTGGAACAGGTACAGACGTTGCTATGGAAGCGGCAGATATTACGCTCATGACAGGAGACCTCCATGCCATTGCAGATGCGCTTGAGTTTAGCAAAAAAACGATGAGAAATATTAAGCAAAATCTATTTTGGGCGCTTGCCTATAACTGTATTGGGATACCGGTAGCTGCATTCGGATTCCTTGCCCCATGGCTTGCAGGAGCGGCAATGGCCTTTAGTTCCGTGTCGGTTGTTCTGAATGCGCTCAGATTGCAGCGGTTGAAACCTGTAAGAGAGGGAGTGGCAGAATGAAGCTGAATGTCAAATGGATTTGGACATTGAGTGCATTGATCTATGTTGCTTTCGTACTCATTGGATATGCCATATATGATGAATTTTATGCAAATCAAGATACGCCAAGTGAACAGATGCAAAATCATTAAGACTTCGCCAAAAGCGAAGTCTTTTTTTAACAATTTTGTGGAAAAACCCACCTTTTTAAAGATTTTTCATAAAAAATTCATTTGTTTTTGTTCCTTTTTGTCGTTTTTTGTAGGTTCATCGTTAAGATGCGATTAAGCAACAAAGAAAGCGTTATCAAAAAAAGGGGGTTCACGTATGAAAAAGTTAGGGTTAGCTTCTCAAATACTCATTGCACTTGTTCTGGGTGTTATCGTAGGAGCGCTGTTTTATCAAAATGAAACCGTTATTAATGTGTTAACGCCAATTGGCGATATATTCATTCATTTAATTAAAATGATCGTTCTTCCAATTGTTATTGCTGCATTGATTGTAGCAGTAGCTGGTGTAGGGGATATGAAAACCATTGGAAGACTCGGCGGAAAAACGATCCTTTACTTCGAGATTGTCACAACGATTGCATTAGCAGTTGGACTGCTTGCAGCGAACTTCTTCCATCCTGGTACAGGAATTGATATGAGCAACATGGAAAAGGGAGATATCTCGAAATATGAAGAGACGTCTAAGGCTTCTTCCGAAAAAGCTAGTTTCTCTGAAACAATTGTGCATCTTGTGCCAACAAACGTTTTCCAATCAATTGCAGAAGGTGATCTATTACCAACCATCTTCTTTACAGTCTTATTCGGATTAGGAATTGCCGCAGTAGGAGACAAAGGGAAACCAGTATTAGGATTCTTTGAGGGTATACTCGAAGCCATGTTCTGGGTGACCAATAAAGTGATGAAGTTTGCACCATTTGGTGTATTCGCGCTCATCAGTGTGACGGTGATCAAATTCGGGGTCGGAGCGCTTCTCCCGCTAGGTAAGCTGGTACTTGTCGTTTACGGCACGATGGCATTCTTCGTGATTGTCGTACTTGGCATTATCGCAAAATTAGCTGGAACAAGCGTCTTTACACTATTTAGAGTGTTAAAAGAAGAAATTATTCTTGCATTCTCAACAGCAAGTTCTGAAGCTGTACTGCCTAGATTAATGGACAAAATGGAGAAGTTCGGCTGCCCGAAAGCGATCACGTCGTTCGTTATCCCAACAGGGTACACCTTTAACCTGGATGGAAGTGCGATCTATCAATCCATTGCTGCCATATTTGTTGCCCAAATGTACGGCATGCCGCTTTCCATTTATGAGCAAATTACGTTACTATTAATCTTAATGCTGACATCAAAAGGTATGGCTGGTGTACCAGGTGCATCTATCGTTGTTGTCATCACAACACTTGGTGCAATGGGACTTCCGCTTGAAGGACTTGCCTTCATCGTTGGGATCGACCGTATTCTTGACATGGTTCGTACAACAGTGAACGTATTTGGTAACTCACTTGCAGCGATTGTCATGTCTAAGTGGGAAAAAGTATTTGATCAAGAGAAATCGAAAAAGTATATTGAGGAATTAAAGCAACAAACAAAAGCAGCGTAAAAAAGGAGATCTTTCAAATGACGAAGCTACAGGATAAGCAAGTTCGAATCGAACGAGACTTTCTAGGTGAAAAGGAAGTAGACACTCAAGCGTATTATGGAATTCAAACATTACGTGCAGTGGAGAACTTTCCAATTACTGGCTACCATGTTCATGAGGAACTCATCAAAGCATTAGGGATTGTCAAAAAGGCAGCCGCACTTGCAAATATGGATACACAGCGACTTTATGCTGGTCTTGGAGAAAAAATTGTTCAAGCCGCAGATGAGGTCATCGAAGGAAAATGGAACAACCAATTTATTGTCGATCCAATTCAAGG
This sequence comes from Bacillus pumilus, assembly GCF_024498355.1. Taxonomy (GTDB): domain Bacteria; phylum Bacillota; class Bacilli; order Bacillales; family Bacillaceae; genus Bacillus; species Bacillus pumilus_P. Next base: position 2,942,248 of record NZ_CP101833.1, on the reverse strand, counting down.
CGGGGCTGGCACTTCAATGAATATGAATGCCAATGAAGTCATTGCAAACAGAGCGCTTGAACTACTAGGAAAGGAAAAAGGCGCTTATCATGAGCTCAGTCCAAATACGCATGTGAACATGTCGCAGTCAACAAACGACGTTTTCCCAACAGCGATTCATATTTCGACATTGAATATGATTGAAAAACTACTTTATACGATGGAAAACATGCATCAAGTCATGACTGAAAAAGCGCAGGAATTTGATCATGTGATCAAAATGGGACGTACGCATCTTCAGGACGCTGTTCCAATCCGACTTGGTCAAGAGTTTAGTGCCTATGCAAAGGTTCTCGCTCGTGATATTAAACGCATCAAGCAGTCTAGACAGCATTTATATGAAGTCAATATGGGTGCAACAGCAGTTGGAACTGGACTGAATGCTGATCCTAAATACATTCGTCAAGTAGTCGGCTATCTATCTGATATCAGTGGATTACCATTAGTTGGAGCTGAAGACTTAGTCGATGCAACGCAAAATACGGATGCTTATACAGAAGTATCTGCTGCGTTAAAAGTATGTATGATGAATATGTCCAAAATGGCGAACGATATTCGTTTGATGGCATCAGGTCCAAGAGCAGGCTTTGGTGAGCTTCATTTGCCGCCTAGACAGCCAGGTTCATCGATCATGCCAGGGAAAGTCAACCCGGTGATGCCAGAGGTCATGAACCAAGTGGCGTTCCAAGTCATCGGGAATGATCATACGATCTGTCTTGCATCAGAGGCTGGTCAGCTTGAACTGAACGTGATGGAACCAGTCCTTGTGTTCAACTTGCTTCAATCTCTCAGCATCATGAAAAATGTATTTGAGTCCTTCGTAGATAACTGCTTGCGTGACCTAAAAGCAGATGAATCTAGATTAAAAGAATATGTAGAAAAGAGTGCTGGTGTCATGACGGCGGTCAATCCGCATATTGGTTATGAAGCTGCTGCACGAATTGCCAGAGAAGCGATTCTTACAGGCGTATCTGTACGTGAGCTTTGTCTGCAAAATGATGTTTTATCAGAGGAAGAGCTTAATGTCATCTTAAATCCTTTTGAAATGACAAAACCAGGTATTGCTGGCGCATCACTTTTAGAAAAGGATCGTTTAGAAGATTAAGCTGCATCATGATAAGCGCACACCGACAAAGTTCCGGTGTGCGCTTTTTCATGGACTGTTTGTTTTTCTCAAGATCACATAGTATACTATCGTCAATTATTAGGGATGTGACTGCCTTTGAATCTACTGAAAAAATGGCTGAATACAGAGCCTTATTTAATTGTGATGCTCATTGTACTGACACCGATTGGCGGAGAGCTAAAATTTTATCCGTTTGAGGACAGCTTTCGGGTCAGCTTTGGGACCGTTGTCTTTTTCTTTATTCTGCTTCAAATGAAAAGATTCCCGGCATGGGCAAGCGGAATCATTGCAGGGGTATCTGTTTTTGCGTTTCGGGTGCTGCTTGATACAGCCGTGACAGGCCACCTGCCGCTGGAAGAGGCGGTTTCATTAAGATTACCTCCCCTGCTTTATTATGTCGTCTATGGCACGCTTTTTTATTTATTGCAGGTCAGACGTTTCCGTGATAAGCCTTGGCTGATTGGGGCGACAGGCATCATCATGGAACTGTGCGCGAGTGTTGTTGAGATGGTTGCGCTTCGAGGCACCATTGATGAAATTTTAACGGTGCGAACGCTATTTCAACTATTTGTTTTGGCGATTTTCAGAAGCTTTTTCGTATTGGCTTGTTATACGATGATTCGATTATATGAAGAGCAGGCGAGAGAGCGTCAGATGAAAAAGGAAAAGGAACACCTGCTCATGCTGCTTTCGAACCTTTACACGGAATCTACATACTTTCATAAGACACTTGCACATGCTGAGCACATTACAGCTACATCCTATCAATTGTATCAATCTCTTCATCACGCAAAGGATGCTGAATCATTGGATTTGAAAAAGCTTGGAAAAACAGCCCTGCAAATTGCAGGAGAGGTGCATGAAATTAAAAAGGATAATCAGCGGATTTTTTCTGCTTTATCAAAGCTGATTCATGAGGAGAAATTTCAGGAGTATGAAAGCCCTGCCCATATTGCTGGGCTTGTGATTCGTATCCATGAAAATTACGCAGAATCACTTAAAAAAAACATTGTCTTTCATTATGATGAAGAAGGGCAGCATCCCGTCTATCATGTGTATACCATTCTATCTTTGTTAAATAACATAGTATCTAATGCCGTTGAAGCTATTCCAGTCGATGGAGAGGTGTCACTATCCATTTCGCGGGAAGAGAAAGATGTCCTCTTTCAAATCAGCGACAACGGGCCTGGCATTAAAGAGCGTAATCATCACGTTATTTTTAAACCGGGCTTCACTTTAAAATACGACCAGGCTGGGAATCCATCAAGCGGCATAGGTCTTTCCTATGTGAAGGATACAGCAGAGAAGCTTGGCGGAAGTGTTGAGATGAAGAGTATCCCAAATAAACAAACGATTTTCACTTTAAAGCTACCAGTGGATCAAGTCAGTAGAAAAGAGGGGATTGGGAGATGAGATTTTTTATTGTCGATGATGATGAAGCCGTTCGTTCTTCACTGGCTCAGCTCATTGAAGATGAAGAGCTTGGCATTGTGGCTGGAGAAGCAGAGGATGGCGCAGAATTAACTGCCAGCTACTTAAATGATCTGCACATTGATATCTTATGTATTGATCTTCTGATGCCGGAAAAGGACGGGCTTGAAACGATTCGAGCAATCAAGGATGAGTTTCATGGGAAATACTTAATGCTGTCACAGGTAGAAACAAAGGAATTAATCGGACAGGCCTATGCGCTTGGCGTCGAGTATTATGTGACAAAGCCGATCAATCGGGTAGAAGTCTTAAGTGTGCTCCATCTCATGATTGAACGCCTTCATTTAGAGCACTCGATTGAAAATATTCAGAACTCGCTCAAATCGGCGATGCAGTTCCAGCAGCGAGGCCAGACGAAAACGAAGCAGCGGGGGAAAAGCTTAGCAGAGGCAGGTCAGTTCTTATTGGCGGAGCTAGGGATTGTCGGCGAGAAGGGGTCGAAAGATTTATTAGATATGATTCTCTTTACTGATCAGTATCTAGCGCTGCATGCCGATCATCACGATTCCTTTCCTTCTTTGAAGGTCATTTTCACCGGGATCACGGAGGATAAATTAAATGAGCCTTACACATCAGCAGACATCGCAAGAGAAGCGAAGGCAGCGGAACAGAGGGTAAGGCGAGCGATCAACCAATCATTGAAACACATTGCATCGCTCGGGTTAACGGATTATTCCCATCCAAGCTTTGAAAACTATGCATCTAAATTTTTCGATTTCACCATTGTACGAAAGAAAATGAGTGAATTGACAAAAGAGACAAGAGGGAGAGAAGAACATACCCGCATCAATGTGAAGAAATTTGTGCAGGTGCTCTACTACGAAGCAAAGCGTATTTTTATGGAAGATTAAAAAAAGACATGTTCTCCTATTGCGGAGGCATGTCTTTTTTTGTGATGGATTGCAGATGCATCTCCAGCACGGAGCGCATGAGCTGAGGCGGTAGACGGTGAGGCTGTAAGATTCCATTCAAAGCAAGCCCATTGACGACCGCATAAAGCCTTTCTGTCTCCAGTAAAAGATCGGTATGCTCTAGCAGCAGCTCAGCCTCTTTTAATTTCGTTAAACAAGCATGAACGGTTTGGAAAAGATCATCATACATTTCTGCATTGAGCGCCTGTAAATCTGATTCAGTCAGGGATTTAATCGTAAAAGCCTGCCACACCTCCATTTCAAATCTTCGTTCTTCATCAAGTGGAAGGACTTGTTCCAATAAAGAGAGGATATTTTCTTTAGTTGAACCGTTTAATGGAAGCCCTGCAATTCGTTCCTTGACTCTTTCCTGAATCAGATTCATAGAGAAAAGAAATAACTCCTGCTGTGTGGAAAAATAATGCCGCATAGAGCCGGCAGAAATCCCAGCTTCTACTGCTATTTTTCGTACAGAAGCGTTCTCTAATCCCTCCTGTTTAATCACTCTCATCGCAGCTTGAGCGACCTTTTGTTTTTGTTTTTGGTGATCGACGATTTTTGGCATATATTGATTTTAGCACAGCTATTGTTTTTTTAATACGACTGTGTTAGATTTTATTTAATACAATCGTATTAAAAAGGGTGTGGGAATATTGATTGGGTTATTGATTGTGGCATGTGAGATTGGTTTTTGGCTGTTTATTCTAATGGGTTTAACGCTGCGTTATGTGTTTAGACAGAAAAAGTGGGGAGCTTTCTTCCTGATCTGTACGCCGATTTTGGATCTGGTCCTTCTTGCGGCTACTTATATGGATTTAAGGCAAGGGGCGGTGGCGAGTGTCATCCACGGACTTGCGGCTGTTTATATTGGTGTGAGTCTCGCCTTTGGGCACCAAATGGTGAAATGGGCAGATGCTCGCTTCGCTTATCGATTTGCAGGAGGCCCAAAGCCAAAGGGAAAACCAAAGTACGGCAAGGAGCGGTCTATGTATGAAATGGTCAGCTGGGTGAGGCATTTAGCTGCTTGGGTCATCGGAGCCGGTTTACTTTTTGGGCTCACCTTTCTCATTCAAGCACCAGAACGAACCGAATCATTGATGCAGCTTGCCTATGTGTGGGGAATGGTCTTAATCGTTGATTTCCTCATTAGCATCAGTTATGTGATTTGGCCGAAAAAACATCCACAAAATATGGCAGGCTAACAGAAAAGACAGGCGGACTCACTCCACCTGTCTTTTCTCATGATGACAACCCTTTGTAAATGGTGTCAATATTCCATTTCATCATCTTATAGTAGCTGTCTCCATCTTCACCTTTCTTTCCAATGGAGTCAGTGAATACTTTTCCCTTAATCGGAACTCCAGTTTCTTCAGAAAGGCTTTCAAGGCTGCGTTTATCTACACTTGTTTCAAGAAAGAGAGCAGGAACTTGATGATCTTTGACAAAATGAATGATGCGTTTCATTTGTCCAGGTGTTCCTTCGCTTTCTGTATTGATCTCCCAAATGTAGCCCGCTTTCAGTCCATACGCATCTGCAAAATACTTGAATGCTCCCTCACTTGTGACAAGGAGTTTTTTGTCTTTTGGCAGCTGATCAAACTTGTCTTTTGCTTCATGATGAAGAGCTTGAAGCTTCTTGATGTAGGCGTCTGCATTTTTTTCGTAATCCTCTTTATGCTCGGGGTCCGCTTGAATGAGCGCATCCCGGGCATTTTGTGCATAAATAATGCCATTTGCAACATTCAGCCAGGCATGGGGGTCCTGCTGACTTTCCAGCCCTTTTGAAGATAAATGCTTTACTTTGACGCCCTTACTCAATTCGGCTACAGGGGCATTATCCCCGTTCTTGCCGCTCGATTCAAGCAGCTTTTGAAACCAGCCATTCCCTGTTTCGAGGTTTAAGCCATTGTATAGAACAAGGTCTGCATCCGTCGTATGCTGAACATCCTTTGGCAGTGGGTCGAATTCATGTGGGTCTGTACCAATGGGAACAATGCTGTGAATAGAGACATGCTGTCCGCCTACTTCCTTCACGATGTCATAAAGAATGGAATAGGTCGTGACAACTTTTATTTTGCCATCATCTTTGCCGGAATGATTTTGTTGAGTAGAACAACCTGCGATCACCATAAGGGCAATGAATACTGCGGTCAAACGGATTGCAAATACCTTCTTCATATAGTTCCTCCTTTTACATAGACGCTTCCTTTTTTAACTGCGTTCGTTTTCGTTTAGATTTTAATGATCTCCATAAAATACCTTGCTTTGGTGAAAAGATAAAGGCACTGCCGAATAAAATGGTCGCGACTAGCACGATGGAAGCACCAGACGACAAGTTATACGTAAAACTCAGCCCAAGTCCCACGATGGCAGAAACGGCACCGAAAAAAGCAGATAAATAAATCATGATCCATAGCCGGTCTGTCAAGAGATAAGCGGTGGCGGCCGGCGTAATAAGCATCGCAACGACAAGAATAATACCAACGGTTTGCAGCGACGCGACGGTTACAAGGGTCAATAATGTCATGAGAAAATAATGGATCATTCGATTTGGTAAACCGTAAACAGAAGAAATGACCGGATCAAATGAACTAATGAGCAGTTCTTTGTAGAACACGATGACGGCCAGTAAAATAAAAATGCCGATTCCGAGCGTAATCCACATATCAGAGGAACGAACAGCTAGTACGTTTCCAAACAAGATATGATATAAATCACTGGAACTTTTCAAAAATGTAATGAGAATGATCCCAATTGAAAAAAAGGCGGTGAATACAATGCCGATGGCAGAATCATTTTTAATGCGGCTGTTTTGACTGACATATCCGATGCCAATCGCTGTTAGCACACCAGTTAAGACGGCTCCGAAAAAAAAGTTAATCCCTAGCATATAAGAGATGGCGACACCTGGCAGCACGGCGTGTGAAATGGCATCTCCCATCAGTGCCATGCCTCGTAAAATGATAAAGCAGCCAATGACACCGCAAATAATGCCTACCATGACGGATGTAAATAACGCTTTTTGTAAAAACGCATACTCAAAGAGTCCGGTTAAGAATTCCATTACACGTCTCCTCCTGCTGATTTTAAGAATGGTAGCTGCGTTTCATACGCCTTTAGCATCACCTCTGGAAGAAGGATGTCGTGTACAGGTCCTGCCTTGATCAGTTTTTTATTTAAAAGAACGAGGTGACTGAAGTAATCATCGGCCTTACTTAAATCATGGTGGACGACCAGAATGGTTTTCCCTTCATCTCGTAATTCCTTCAAAATGCGAATCATCGTTTCTTCACTTGTCATATCAATCCCGACAAAAGGTTCATCCAAACAAAAGAGCTGTGCGTTTTGAGCAAGTGCTCTTGCAAGGAAGACACGCTGCTGCTGACCGCCGGATAATTCACCGATCTGCCTTTTGGCAAAGTCCTGCATCCCGACTTTTTCTAAGCAATGGTATGCATAGGCTCGGTCTTCTTTTTTGGGTCGTTTCATTAGTCCAAGCTTCGGATATGTTCCAAGTAGAACGGTATCCAGTACATGAATAGGAAATGTCCAGTCTAGATCATTTCTCTGCGGTACATATGCGATCTGTTTTCTGACTTGTTTAAAGGGCTGTTCAAAAAAGTGAATATTCCCTTGATCTTTTTCAATTAAATCCAAACATGCTTTCAATAAAGTCGATTTACCGGCACCATTTGGACCAATGATTCCTGTCATCGTCCCTTCCTGTATGGAAAGAGAGATGTTTTCTAATGCATCTTGTCCGTGATATGAGACATATAGACGGTCGATTGTTAAAGCATTTGACATCTCTTGCGGCCCCTTTCAATCATCATTGCGTTTCCTAAAGATATATGCATACATTAAATAATTTTGACTAAAGGATGAAATGATTGACTAACGCTAATTTGTTTCCTTAAGGAAACTTTTATTTCATTCTAAGCGTATGTCCTTCTTTTGTAAAGAGAAATGCTGTACTTATTTCGTTAGAGGTCAAACGATCGTTTCTATGTTATGCGACGAGCGGGGGACATGAGCTTGGTTTATTGAAAATCCACGAAACAGCATTGAACACAAAAAAACAATTATTTGCTCATAAATGATTGACAGTTGATCAGATCTCCACATATAATAAGGGTAATTCAATATATGAATATGTGCTCATATATAACATCCATAGTATCTGATATAGGTTTGATTGAATCAGGGAAGGCTACTTATATAGAAAAAGGTGAGAACATGAAAAAGATGAAAGATGAATACGTATTAAGCGGTCTTGATTGCGGCAACTGTGCACGTAAAATCGAAACAGGTGTCAGCAAAATGGATGGAGTTGAAGCATGCTCTGTTAATTTTGCGACAGGCACATTGACTGTCACACATGCAGATAAACAAGAAACAATGTCAAAGCGTATTGTGAAAACCGTTCAGTCCATTGAACCTCATGTGAGTGTATCACCAAAAGAAGAAGGACATCATCACGATCATGATCATGGGACAAAGAACTTAAAAACGATTGTGCTGAAATTAATTGGCGGTGCTGTGATTGGAACAGCTGCCTATTTTATACCTGAAGATGGTTTGCTGAAGTTCGTCATGTTTTTCGCAGCGTATTTACTAGTCGGCGGTGATGTCGTCTTTAAAGCGCTGAAAAATATCGTGCGCGGCCAAGTATTTGATGAGAACTTTTTAATGACCATTGCAACCGTTGGTGCTTTTGTCATTCAGCAATATCCAGAGGCACTAGCTGTCATGCTGTTTTACCAAATTGGAGAGCTCTTCCAAGGAGCGGCAGTGAATCGTTCAAGACGATCGATTAGTGAATTAATGAATATTCGCCCTGAATATGCGAATCTCAAAGTGGGACATGAAACGAAAAGAGTAAAGCCGGAAGAAGTAAAAGCGGGTGACCGCATCGTCGTCAAACCGGGTGAGAAAATTCCGCTGGACGGACTTGTCATTGAAGGTTATTCACTCGTGGATACCTCTGCATTAACAGGGGAATCCGTTCCTCGAGATGTAGAAGCAGGAAAAGAAGTTCTTGCAGGATTTGTGAATCAAAACGGGATTCTTGAAATTGAAGTACAAAAAGAGCTAAGCGAATCGGCTGTTACGAAGATTTTAGATTTGGTGGAGAATGCGAGCAGCCGAAAAGCACAGACAGAAAACTTTATCACAAAGTTCGCAAAATATTATACACCTGCGGTCGTCGTGCTAGCAGTATTGCTTGCCTTTATGCCGCCGCTCCTCATTCCATCAGCACAATTGTCTGACTGGGTTTACCGGGCGCTCGTCTTTCTCGTGATCTCTTGTCCTTGTGCACTAGTTGTCTCCATCCCATTAGGATTCTTCGGTGGAATCGGTGCGGCATCTAAACGAGGCATTCTTGTGAAAGGCAGTAACTATTTAGAAGCACTGAACTCTGTGCGCTATGCTGTATTTGATAAAACTGGCACACTCACAAAAGGGAACTTTACGGTGACCAATATCGTGACAACGAGTGACAAGTGCTCAAAAGAGGAACTGCTTTCTTTTGCGGCTCTGGCAGAAGCCCATTCCTCGCACCCGATTGCAGAATCAATTAAAGCTGCTTACGGTTCACCACTTGATGAGAGCCAGATTGAAGCATATGAGGATATTGCTGGACATGGAATTAAAGCCACGATAAGCGGTGTCCATGTATTAGCTGGAAATCACCGCTTAATGGAAAGAGAAGGCATTGCGTTTGAAAAAGAAAAACGAAGCGGAACCGTTGTGTACATGGCAATAAACGGTGAGTTTGCCGGATCTATTTTGATTGCAGATGAATTAAAGGATGATGCGACCGAAGCAGTCTCTGCATTAAAAGCGTCTGGGATTAAAACAGTCATGCTCACTGGTGATGCCAAACAAGTAGGGACTGCGGTCGCCCAGCAAATTGGTATTGACGAAGTGCATACTGAATTATTGCCACAGGATAAAGTAACGAAATTAGAAGAAATCGATCAGAAAAAAGCCCCTCAAGAAAAATTATTATTTGTAGGGGATGGCATTAATGATACACCGGTATTAGCAAGAGCAGACATAGGAATTGCAATGGGCGGGCTTGGTTCAGATGCAGCTGTAGAGGCGGCTGATATCGTGATCATGACAGATCAGCCATCAAAGGTAGCAGAAGCCATTGCAGTCGCTAAAAGAACAAGAGCGATTGTATGGCAGAATATCGCATTTGCTCTTGGCGTCAAAGCAGTTTTCCTCTTACTTGGTGCATTTGGTATTGCGACCATGTGGGAAGCAGTCTTTTCAGATGTGGGTGTTACCGTACTGGCTGTTTTAAATGCGATGAGGGTCATGAAATAAAACTGTAAGGAAAAATTCATGAATACCACCTTTCATAATGGCCCCCCTCTTGTTAAAATAGAAGAAGTTGGATAATGGCATTTTTCTAAGCTATTATCCTTTTTCTTTTTTTAAGGAATGAAAAAGATAAGGTAGGTGCTTTTGTGAGTAAAAAAAATAATCAATCTTCATCCATTAAATTTGCTGTCATTTTAACCATCGTCGCAGCTCTTCTCATCGGTCTATTTGTTGTGATTGGGAACAATAACAGCCAAGAAGCACAAACAGTTGACAGTAAGCCTTCTATTAAAGGACAGCCTGTCATGGGGGACAAAAACGCAGCGGTGCAAATCGTCGAGTTTGGGGACTACAAATGTCCGTCATGTAAATCATTTGAAACAGACATTTTCCCGAAACTGAAAGCAGACTACATAGATAAAGGCGATGTATCTTTCTCGTTTATTAACTTACCACTGCCTGTTCATGGAGATGGCGCAGTGTTAGCAGCACTCGCTTCTGAAGAAGTGTGGAAGGAAGACCCAAAAAACTTCTGGGCATTTCATGAAGCTGTCTATGACGCACAGCCAGATAGTGAAGCAGAGTGGGTAACACCTGCTAAGCTGACTGAACTAGCGAAAAAGACAACAAAAATTGATACGGACAAGCTCAAAGACAACTTATCGAAGAAAACGTATCAGCCGGAGCTGAACACGGACGATCAGCTTGTGAACAAATATAAAGTCAATTCAACACCAACGATTTATATTAATAATAAACAAGTCCAAAACTTTTATGACTATGATGAAATCAAGGAATTAATCGATCAGGAACTCAAAGGGAAAAAATCATGAAGAATAAGCTGATTTACTTATACAGCGCTTGGATCGTCTCTATCGTTGCGACGATGAGCAGCCTGTATTTAAGTGAAGTAAAGAAGTTTATCCCATGCGATCTGTGCTGGTTTCAGCGCATTTTCATGTACCCGCTCGTGCTTTTACTTGGAATTGCTACATTCCGGGGCGATGTCAAAGTGAAGTACTACGTTCTGCCTTTGGCAGTGATTGGTGCTGGCTTTTCCATCTATCATTATATGGAACAAAAGATCCCAGGATTTGCATCGATTCGCCCTTGCCTCAGCGGCATTCCTTGTTCCTTTGATTATCTGAATTGGTTTGGTTTTATCACCATTCCACTATTGGCTCTTATTGCATTTATTCTTATCATCATCAGTATGCTGCTGTTAAATGCAAAAGAAGATTGAGTGAAAAAGCCTGCTTTTGAAGCAGGTTTTTTTAGTTTTGCAAAAAGATAAAATTTAAGGAAAATTTGTATTGCTTTTCGCCTGTGTCAGATATACATTAAGGGTGTAGTGTTAGATGATCAGACAATGGTAAGGAGATAAGCGGAAAATGGCATGGGAAGTCTTAAGTATCATTGGCATTATCGCATTCGCCATTAGTGGTGCGATTGTGGCAATGGAGGAAGAGTACGATATTCTTGGTGTGTACATTTTAGGGATTGTGACAGCATTTGGCGGTGGAGCGATTCGTAATTTATTAATCGGACTCCCGGTATCGGCTTTATGGTCACAGGGCAAGATGTTTACCATTGCCCTTGTGTCGATTACGATTGTGTTTCTATTTCCAAAGCTCTTGCTCAAGCATTGGAGCACATGGGGGAATTTTTCGGATGCCATCGGCTTAGCAGCCTTTGCGATTCAAGGCGCATTATTTGCTGTGCAAAGAGAGCTCCCGCTCAGTGCGGTCATTGTGGCAGCCATTTTGACTGGGAGCGGCGGCGGGATTGTGCGTGATCTCCTGGCAGGGCGCAAGCCGCTTGTTTTAAAAGCGGAGATTTACGCAGTATGGGCAGCACTTGGCGGCTTATTTGTAGGACTTGGTTTAGCCCAAGGAGAGCTCGCACTGTATCTGCTGTTTCTCATCCTCGTCACATGCCGGGTTTGTTCCTACTTATTCAAATGGCGGCTTCCCGCTAGGTCTTATTTTTTAAATAAAGGGTAAAAAAAGAGGGCGGCAATTTCGCTCTTTTTTTGTTTTATTCGAGCTGGATGTCAGCAGGTCATGCCATTTTCGTGTAAAATAAAAGTAGGTTTTTTATTCATTATTGGAACATTACATGTAATAAAAATTTTGTCATTTGGCTGAATATCTGGATTCAGCCTTTTTTTGCCTAGATGGATTGTCATGTTGTTGGTTTCACTTTTTGCGGGATACTAAAAAAGCACTTATGATCGGACGGATGGATCAAAAAGAATGAAACGTATCTTTGCATGTAAGCAAAACATGACGAACATAATAAAATAGGAGGGACATGTACTAGTGGAGATTTTTCTGGCAGTGCTCGTACTATTAGCACTCATTGCATCATCTAATATTATCAATCGTTTTCTGCCCTTTATTCCAGTTCCGTTAATCCAAGTGGGCTTAGGGATATTGGTCGCAGCTTTTCCTTCAGGTTTACATATTTCTTTAAATCCTGAGCTATTTTTCGTGTTATTCATTGCGCCGCTTTTATTTAATGACGGGAAGCGGACCCCAAGGGATGAGCTATGGAAATTAAGAGCGCCTATTCTTCTCTTAGCACTTGGTTTAGTGTTTGCAACAGTTATTGTAGCGGGATATACCATTCATTGGATGATTCCAAGCATTCCGCTTCCAGCCGCATTTGCGCTTGCAGCGATTCTTTCACCAACAGATGTGGTCGCAGTGAGTGCCTTATCCAGCCGTGTAAATATGCCAAAAGGCATCATGAGGCTGCTTGAAGGGGAAGGGCTGATGAACGATGCATCAGGACTTGTCGCCTTTAAATTTGCCATTGCTGCAACTGTTACTGGGGCTTTTTCAATTGCTGAGGCATCCTTTAGCTTTGTCCTTATTGCCGCTGGCGGATTATTGACTGGATTTATTCTATCCTTTTTTATCATTCGTTTCCGCTATTTCCTCCGCCGTTTAGGAATGGACGATGTCACAATGCACATCATCCTGCAAATCCTTACGCCATTTGTGATATATCTAGCAGCTGAAGAAATCGGCGTATCCGGCATTTTAGCGGTTGTTGCTGGTGGTGTGACGCATGCAATTGAGCAAGATCGAATGGAAGGGAATTTAGCAAAACTGCAAATTGCTTCTTCAAACACATGGAATATTATTTTATTTATTTTAAACGGCCTTGTTTTCGTTTTACTTGGATTGCAGATTCCGGATGTATCCACAGTCATTTTCCAAGATGAAGCATTTAATAATATGCAGGTCATCAGTTACATTTTAATCATTACACTCTGTCTCATGGTTCTAAGATTCTTATGGGTATGGCTGTTCTGGGCAGGTAACTGGAGTGTAACGAAAAAGCAGAATGTGAAAAAACCGAAGCTGCGCGCTTCGATGCTGATGACATTCTCTGGTGTTCGTGGTGCTGTCACTTTAGCAGGTGCCTTCTCAATACCATTTACGCTTGCGGACGGATCACCATTCCCCGAGCGGCATTTGATTATTTTCCTCGCAGCAGGCGTGATCTTATGTACACTCATTTTAGCTAGTGTGCTCTTGCCTATTTTATCTGAGAATAAAGATAAGCAAGTTGCTGTGGACTTAAATACAAAGATTCAGCATGCGAAACGGAAGCTGCTGAGAAGTGCCATTAAAACCTTAAGAGAGGGAATGAATGAGGACAATAGGGAAGTGTCACTTGCACTCATCAATGATTACCGAATGAAGCTGAGAAATATTCAGCGTGAACCATACCAATTTGGGATGAGAAAACAGGAACGAAAAATCAGATTGCATGGAATTAAAGCAGAGCAAATGAAGCTTCAGCAATTAATTGATGAAGAGAAATTAGATAAAGAAGAAGCCTATGAACTGCAAGAGAGATTTCATGAGCTGGAAATGCTGTATTCAAACTCCTTTAAAATTCGTTTTTCAAAAGTGAAGTTTCTGCGCTTGCTTCAATGGCTCCAATTATGGCGGCCGGATGAGCGTGTTTCAAGCGGCATTTTAGAAAACGAGGAATCGTACAAACAAATCCGTAAGAAAACCGCTGAAGCTGCAGTAGATTCGATCAAACAGCATATGACAGATGAAAATAAACAAACATGTCACCAAGTCATTGGTTTTTACAATCAAGTGATTTTCCGCTGTGAACACGGTCCATCTTTCTTTCAGCAAAAAGATCGTGCCTTTGACAGAAAGAAAAAGGAGCTCAACTTCCAAGCTGTACAGACGATTCGAAATGAAATTCAAACCTTATATGAAGATGGCGAAATCAATCGTGATATTGCCCATCATTTAAGGGAGTATATCAATGACATGGAAGCAGTCTTGCTAACCAATACGTGATGTTGTCATCTCCTCCCCTATGTTTTATGATGAAGAAAGAGAACGAGCAGGGGGAGATCAATGATGGCGTATTATGGAGCAATTGAAGCTGGAGGTACAAAGTTTTGTTGTGCAATTGGCAATGAGTATGGGGAAATTGTAGAGGAATGGACGATTCCTACAGAGCAACCAGAAAAAACATTGCAAAAGCTCATTCCATTTTTTCGAAAATATGAAATTGAAGCATTAGGGGTCGGCTCTTTTGGACCGATCTGTGTTCAAAAGGACGATCCTTCTTACGGTTATATCATGAACACGCCGAAGGTCGAATGGAAGCATTACCCGTTCATCCCGGAGCTACAGAAACAATTAGGAGTACCTGTGTCCTTTACAACAGATGTAAATGCGGCAGCATTGGGTGAATTGACAAAAGGGGCAGCCAAAGGGCTGAACAGCTGTATGTATATCACAGTTGGCACCGGTATTGGTGCCGGAGCTGTTGTGAAAAATGAGCTTCTTCATGGTCATTCACATCCAGAAATGGGACATATCCTTGTCAGGCAGCATGAATCAGACCAGTTTGCAGGTGTCTGCCCAGCGCACGGTACTTGCTTAGAAGGACTGGCAGCTGGACCAGCGATTGAGAAAAGGTGGGGAAAGCCGGCCAAAGAGCTCACTCAGGAAGAATCGGTTTGGGCACTTGAAGCGGATTATTTGGCACAGGCATTGATGCAATACACGCTCATTTTAAGCCCAGAACGGATCATTATGGGCGGAGGCGTGATGAAGCAAAGCCAGCTATTTCCGCTCATTCGAGAGAAGCTTGCTGCATATGTAAATGATTATGTAGACTTGCCGCCGCTTGATACATACATTGTCTCTCCTGGACTTGAGGACAAGGCTGGCATGACAGGCGCTTTGCTTTTAGCCATCGAAGCGAAGAGAAACGCCTGATAATAGAGTTTTGAAGCGCAACATGAGATAATGAAAAAGATGGAATCTATGAAAAAGGTGGTTGTTAACATGGTTAAAAGCTTGAATGATACCGTAACACTGAATAACGGAGTGGAAATGCCTTGGTTTGGTTTAGGTGTATTCAAAGTGGAGGACGGCAATCAAGTGGTAGATGCCGTAAAAGCAGCCATACGAAACGGATATCGCAGCATTGATACGGCTGCCGTTTATAAAAATGAGACAGGCGTAGGGAAAGCCATTAAAGAATCTGGTGTGAAACGAGAAGAATTATTCATTACGTCTAAAGTATGGAACACAGATCAAGGCTATGACAAGGCGCTAGCTGCTTTTGATGCAAGCTTAAATCGTTTAGGTCTTGATTACTTAGACCTATATTTGATCCATTGGCCTGGACCAAACGCAGATACATTTAAAGAAACATGGCGTGCGCTTGAGAAGCTTTATAAAGATGGAAAAGTCAGAGCCATTGGCGTCAGCAACTTCTATGTTCAGCATTTAGAAGAGCTGTTAAAAGATGCTGAGGTTGTCCCAGCGGTGAACCAAGTTGAGTTTCATCCGAAACTGACACTTGTCGAATTACGTCAATATGCAAAAGAAAAAGGCATTCAAATTGAAGCGTGGTCTCCGCTTATGCAAGGAAAGCTGCTAGATCATGACATATTGAAGGACATTGCGGCACGCTGCAACAAATCTGTTGCTCAAGTCATCTTGCGCTGGGATCTGCAAAGCGGCGTCGTGACAATTCCAAAATCAATCAATGAAGAACGCATTAAACAAAACGCAGACATTTTTGACTTCGAGCTTTCTCAAGAAGACATGGAAAAAATCGATGCATTAAATAATAACGAGCGCGTCGGCTCGAATCCAGAGACGATGACGGTTGGGTTTGAATAAATAAAAAATCCCCTTTCTCTTTTGAGAAAGGGGATTTTTTACGTGCTGCTTCGGCGCACAGCCAGCAGCATGATAAAAGACAATATCACAATACAAATCGTCCAAGCCCAAGCAAGCTCCATTCGTCCAGAATCGATGGCCACATAGATAGCGGTTGGGAGTGTTTGGGTTTTCCCTGGGATGTTGCCGGCAAACATTAAGGTCGCCCCAAATTCTCCAAGGGCCCTGGCAAAGCTGAGGACGCTGCCTGACAGCAGGGAAGGCAGGGCGAGTGGTACGGTGATATAGGCAAAGACTTGGAATGAATGAGCACCGTCTACTTTTGCAGCACCTTCAATGTCTGACTCAATCGTAGAAAACCCCGCTTTTGCTGATTGATACATGAGCGGGAAAGCCACAACCGTTGATGCAATGACTGCCGCCCACCATGTGAAGATGACAGGCTGATGGAAGATCCATTCAATGGCGCGTCCAATCACACTATGCTTTCCGAACATGACAAGCAATAAAAACCCTACGACCGTTGGTGGGAGGACAAGCGGCATCATGAGGAGCGTTTCAACGATCATTTTCCCCTTAAAAGATGTTCGCGCCATCCAAAAGCCGATCGTTGTTCCAAAAACAGTAGCCAATAGTCCGCTGACGACGGCAACTTGAATCGACAGCCAAATAGGAGATAAAAATTCTTCAGTCAGCATAGGCATTATTTCACTTGAAAGCCGTACTTTTTAAAAATTGATGCGGCTGTATCTGATTGGAGATATTGAAAAAATACCTTGGCTTCCTCTAAATGTTCTGTCCCTTTTACAATTCCTACTGGATAAATGATGGGGGAATGCATGTCCGGATTTGCCTCAGCTACAATCTTTCCTTTTTTGGAAACGAGGGCGTCTGTCTTATACACAACACCTGCTTCCACATTCCCTGTTTCTACGTAGCTTAGAACTTGACGCACATCTTTACCGTAGACAGCGTTCTTTTTCACTTGATCCCATATGTTCAGCTTTGTGAAAATCTCTTTTCCGTATGTACCAGCAGGAACAGATTCAGGTGTACCGAGAGCAATCTTTCCTTTTACGTGCTGGACGTCTTGAAAGCTTTTGATAGAGGAAGAGCTTTCTTTTGGCACTATGAGGACAAGCTCATTTTGTATGGCATCCTTTGTATGATCCTGATCGATGTCTCCAGACTGGACAAGTTCATCGAAGGGCTCCTCAGCCGCAGAGAAAAAGAGATCAGCTGTTGCTCCTTGAGCGATTTGCTGCTTCAGTGCGCCTGATGACCCAAAATTATTTGTTAATGTGACGTTCGGATGCTGATCGTTAAAGGCGGATTCAATTTCCTTTAATGCATCTTGAAGGCTTGCAGCTGCTGAAATCACAAGCTCCGTCTTTTTGCTCGTATGTGATGACTTCATCTCTGTTTGACATCCGGTTAGGAGCAAACATAGGGTGATGAAGGCTAAGAATGTATACTTCATGTTCACACCTCTCATCATTCAATATCATATGTATCCTTTATTATAAGCAAACTTATTTGACCATTCATAGGCTTTCAGCGTGTAGACAAACCCTCGCATTCGTTGTCAGTCCTGCGTGCCGGTGCTCACGAATGTCAAATTCGCTCCGCTCCGGTACTCGTCCTTCCTAGACTGCAAAGGTTTTCTATCACGCTGAGAAGAAGACAAAGGGCTAAAATGAAGATCATTTTAGCCCTTTGTCAACAATCTGAAAGCCGCCAAATGGCAGCTTTTAATGCTGATAAAAACGCAGTAAATTCCCATTGATCACTTTGTCTGATAAGGAAAGCTCTTTATTGGCTTTTTCTATATAAGGCTGACAAACCTCATCTTGTTCAACAGGCTCTTTTGTTTTTTGGTCATAGCAGGTGTTCTTTGTATAGAGATAATCATCTGTAATAAAGTTCCCATTTCGCAAAACAGCGAAAGGCGTACGTTCGTTAGAAAATAAGTCATTTCCAAATTGAATGGCATCCTTGGATTCAATCCCAAGCAAATGGAGGAGTGTCGGTTTCACGTCCATTTGGCCGGCTGTTTCTGATATTGTCTGCGGTGCTTGATCCGTGATACCAGGAATGTAGATTAAAAATGGCACCCGCTGTAGTTTGACAGCATCCAACGGTGTGATTTCATCCTGCTCGAGCAGCTCGGCCATCGCCTCATGATGTGCCTCTGAGATGCCATAGTGATCACCCATAAGGACGAACATCGTATTTTCATACAGTCCTTCTTCTTTCATGCGGTCAAAAAATGTCTTAATGGCTTCATCTTGATAGCGGACGGTCGTCACATAGCGGTTTAAAATGGTGCTAGACGAATCATATTCATCAATAAATTGATCCTTTGGATCGATTTCAAATGGAAAGTGATTAGTCAATGTAATGAACGTGCTGTAATAAGGAGTCTTCAACTTCTTTAAATAATCAATGGATTGATCAAAAAAGTCGATATCCTTTAAGCCCCAGCCAGTCGAATTATGTTCATTGACATCAAACGAATCGACATCATAAAAGCGATCAATCCCAAGCGATTCATACATCACATCACGATTCCAAAACGTTTTATTATTCGCATGAAATTGGACGGATTGATAATTCTGTTTTTTCAATTCCTTGTATAACGTGTCATATTCGTTGTCACTCGCTGTGAAAAAGACAGCGCCACTGCTAGATGGATAGAGGGAATTTGCGACAATAAACTCTGAATCCGATGTCTTCCCTTGCTCTGTCTGCTGATAAAATTCATCAAAATAAAAGCTCTTTTTGGCCAGTTGATTTAAAAAGGGTGTGATGTATTGTCCATTCACCTTTTGGTCAACGACAAATTGCTGCGTTGATTCAAGTGAGATGAACACGACGTTCTTGCCTTTAGCAAGTCCAAAGTAGTCTTCGTTTGGTGCACTGTAATCAGCCTTTGTATAGTTGGCTACTGTTGAAAGGGTATCTTCATCTGCAAAGGCTTTTTGTCCAATACGCGCCGTTTGGGCAGCGCCGTCATACAGGTGGAATTGGAACAGCCCAAGGTTTCGTACGATGACTTCTCGATCATAAGAGCTTGTCAGAAATCGAGGATGATCCATCATGGCTGAGCTGACATGAAACAATAGAAAGCTGCAACAGACCGCATAATACGTTTTGATCGTTTTGAATGACGCTTTTGGTGCTAATGGTTTACGCTTTAACAGCCATGCCAGCACCAAGAAATCAATGAGCATCAGGACAAACAGCGGGTGGAACAACTCAGTCATGCTGCTGCCCATATCCCCCATGTTCTTGGCTTGAAATAACACGGGAATGGTAATGAAATCAATATAAAAACCATAAAAGATCGTATTTGATATCAAGATGGCTGTCAGAATAAAATTTGCGGTCAATAAAAAAACCTTTTGTTTGGTTTCATTTAAAAAAAGAGCAATCCCAAACAAAGGGAGCAAAAAGCTGAGTGGATTGATCAAAAGCAGCCATTCGTGAAACAGATTGGCCGTTCGTATATGAAATCCGAATTGATAAATGATGTATGTTTTCATCCACATGAAGAGGATGGAGTACACTAAAAACCAGTGATCTTTGAAAAACGCTTTCATTTATGTAGCTCCTCACCATTCTGTATTCAGCTGCACGGCAAAAACACTTATCTTAAAACTACTAAAAAAATGAGGAATGATCAATTCATATCCTGTCTTTTTTGCAAAACTCTTTTTTCATTCTCTTAGAACTGCAATGGGATGGATATTCCGCAGATGACAGCGATGTAATAGCAGGTGACGATTGTGAGAGCAGCTAGTACGACTTGTTCTCCTGTGCTGCCTGTTTTGACATAGACTGGAAGACGTACTTTGATGGTAGCTGGGAACAAAAATTTAATGCCGTTCACTGTTCCTGCATCAAGGATGAGGTGGCTCGCCATCCCAACTAGTAAACCGATACTTAGGCTGTCATTTGGAATGTATGTGGTCGCAATAAAATAAATGATCAGCAGAAATAATAAACTGTGTGTAAAGGTGCGATGACCGAACACACTACTAATCAGTGTCGAGAGCAGCGGGAATTTCCTGCCGATTTTACTTTTCGTATGACAAAGATCAGGGATAAGGGCACCTGCTGATCCAGCAGCAGCCATAGTGACTGGGTCGAGTCCGTAGTAGTAGGCGGCGGCTGTGGAGGCGGCAATTCCGCCCATGATATGTGTTTTTCCTGTCATGATGCGTACTCCTGTTCTATCTTTAGTTCAAGTACTCACTATATCAAGGGTGAATTCATTCAGCAAGGCTTATTTCTAAAGAAAAAAGGACAAAATGGTTGGCTGATTGGAAAAACATTCTATAATAAGAGAGAAGTCATGTTGATACTAACGATAAGGATGCGATTCGGATGAGTAATGCAGACATTTTAAAAGAAATTGTTCTTGTACATTATGAAGTCAGCCGTAAATTAAACCGCAAGTTACTTGAGTTAGAAAAAGACATCACCCCTCCGCAGATTTATGCGCTCTCTATTTTGATACAAGGAAAAGTATCAGATGCCGAAGAGCTGAAGCAAAGACTCTCTTTAAACCCAGGTGCAGCCTCTATTGCACTCAATAAATTAAGCGAACAGGGCTATATTCAAAGAGAACGAGACAAGGAAGACCATTCACTTGTCAGGTTAGAAGCCACGGAAAAAGGGCTGGCCATTTACGAAAAGCATACACGCATTTTTGGTAAGGTGATTCAGCATATGATGTCAGACTTCACAGAGGAAGATTTAAAAACCTTTTTGACTTATTTGCAAAAAATGAGACAGACCTTTCATGATGAATGAGCCTTTCCATTTTGTATAATGCGGCGAACTGTAGCACAAATTAAACAGGCAACCGCATTTTATGAAAAGGGAGGAAACAGCGATGTCATTTTTCCAAAAGGATAAAAAGGCGAAAAGTGAGAAAGACCACAAGCAGGTAGATCAGCTGTTAGAAGAAGCAAGTAAAGAACTAGCAGGCGATCCGCTTCAGGAAGCTGTACAAAAGAAGAAAAACAATCATCAATAAGCAGGTAAAAGGCAGAGAATCATTCCTCTGTCTTTTTTCTATGTTTTTCCCTTTGACAGATGTGAAAATGTTTGATAACCTTCGTGTAGTAAAAATGAATAGAAATCCTCACGCTATGTCTCAGTGAGGTAGAGGTTGCGCGGATGATGAGTCACTCATGGGAGAGATGGAATCGTTGATCATGGGAAAAAGGCATCAGCGCCGAAGTGTAGAGAGAGCTCCAACTTTCTTTATGCTGGGTCTGCATTGAATAAATGCAGGACTGCCACGTCTAAAAGCGTGGAGGGCTATCCGGAGATCAAGGTGTATGTTTTGAAAAGCATGGACTTTTGTTCAGGCTTTTTTTTATGTTCTCAGTGACAAAGATAAGGGTATGCTGTTAAGAAAGTGACCCATTATGAACATAAAGAATGCAAGTCATTGCTTCACAAATATATCAATGAAGATGCTGCCGGGTCTGGTCCAAAGTGAATATAACGGAGGTACGGAAATGGAACAGACAAAAAAATGGGGTTTTTGGTTATTGACGGCATTTGTCGTCGGAAATATGGTAGGTTCAGGCATCTTTATGCTGCCAAGTACGCTTGCCCAGCACGCAAGTCCTTTAGGTGTGACGATGGCATGGCTTGTCACAGGTGGCGGTGTGCTGATGATTGCACTTGTATTTGGGCATTTATCCATTCATAAGCCGCAGCTGACGGCAGGACCACAAAGTTATGCAAGGGCGCTTTTTAAAGATCCGAAAAAGGGAAAAGCAGCCGGTTTTACAATGGTTTGGGGATATTGGGTGGCGAGCTGGATTAGTAATGTCGCCATTATTACGAGCCTTGCCGGTTATTTAACGACTTTTTTCCCTATTTTAACCGTAAAGACGGTGATCTTTACCTTTGGAAAAGAAACGATCACACTTGGTCAACTCATGACCTTTATCGTATGTACCATCCTTCTATGGGGAACACATACCATTTTAATCACAAGCTTAAGTGCTGCAAGTAAATTAAACTTTATTACGACCTTTTCAAAGGTGCTCGGATTCGTCCTTTTTATTGTAGCGGGCTTATTTGCATTCCAAACGGCATTATTTGAGCATTATTACTTCCCGGTTGCATCAGGAGGCGAAGGAGTGCTCGGACTTGGAGGCCAAATTCATCATGCGGCCATTTCCACCCTATGGGCATTTATCGGAATCGAATCTGCGGTTATTTTATCAGGGAGAGCGTCTTCGCAGCGCGATGTGAAACGTGCGACGATTACGGGTCTTCTAATCGCACTTTCGATCTACATGATTATCACGCTGATTACAATGGGCGTTCTGCCGCATGATCAATTGCAAGGCTCAGACAAACCATTCGTGGACGTGCTTCAGCTCATTATTGGGCCGGCTGGCGGTATTGTCATGGCACTGCTTGCGATCATTTGTTTATTTGGCTCAATGCTTGGCTGGATCTTACTCGGTTCAGAAGTACCTTATCAAGCAGCAAAGGCAGGCGACTTCCCAGCAGTATTTGCAAAAACAAACAAAAAAGGCAGTCCTGCCTTCGCTTTGACTGTCACAAATATCATGTCCCAGCTGTTTATTTTCTCAGTCATGTCACGCACGATTAATGAAGCCTTTACCTTTTTAACAACATCAGCGACACTTGCGTATCTCATTCCGTATATCGTGTCTTCGATCTACAGCTTTAAAGTCATCATGCAAGGAGACACATATGAGCTTCAAAAAGGTAATCGAACAAGAGACGGAATCATCGCACTTGTTGCTATGGGATATTCCGCTTGGGTCATTATTTCAGGAACAGCTGATTTGAAAACATTTGGTCTCGGAATAGGTCTGTTCTTAGTTGGTATTCTGCTTTATCCATTCATGTCAAAAGGATTTGCCAAAGGAACGGAATAAGGAAGACGTTTCTCCAAAAATGGAGAAACGTTTTTTTATGATGCAGAGGTTAATCGGTCCACAATAAACTCGAGCTGTCCTTCTAGTGACACTGGGTCATTAAAGAAGTAACCGACGGGGTCTATTTCAAATACATGTTTGTTTTGAACAGCAGGAAGTGATGTCCAGATGCTGCTTTTATACACTTGCTCTCCATTACTTTTAGAGCCGCTCCACGGACTGGTGAAAATATAGTCGCCTGCGAATTCTGGAAGTTTCTCAAGAGAAATATTTGCATAGCCTACGCCGCTATCGATGGCTTCTTTTTTGACTGCCTTCGGTGCTTTTAATTTCAACTCGTCATAAATGATTTCACCGCCGCGTGCAAATGTGTTTCCGAAAATATAAATGCCTTTATCAAATGGCGATACGATAGAAACCGTTTTGTTTCCGACAGCTTTTGTTACTTTTGGTTTCACTTCAGCGATTTTGGCATCCCATTTTGTGATCCAATCTGCTGCTTTTTTCGATGTGCCTGTCATTTTACCGAATTCTTTTAGCTGATCTTTAAAAGAATATTGATTGTATTTAATCGCAACGGTTGGAGCGATTTTTTTGTATTGATCAAATTTCTCATCTTCTCCCCAAGCAATAATCATATCTGGCTTCAAAGCTGCTACTTTTTCGACAGAGGGAGTCGTTCCAAGATTTTTAACCCCTTCCGTTTTTCCTTGATAGAAAGGGTTTTTGAAGATGGGCGCAGTTGCAGCCATCGGGGTCTTGCCAAGTGTAACGAGGTCTCCGTAGTAGCTTTCTGCAAGGAGCACAATTCGTTTCGGATCTTGAGGGAGTTTGACCTCACCTTTTGCATCTTGATAGGTGATCGTGTCATTCTTTTTGGCACCAGATTTTTTATTTGAAGTGCTGCCGCAAGCAGCTGTAAAAAGCATGAGGATGGTTAAGGAAATCAAAAGAAATCCAGTTCGTTTTTTCACAAAGGTTCTCTCCCATTCGAACATTTTTGATAATGATTATCAATATCAATTATATCGTAACATGATGGGAACAAAAATGCATCGGCTATTTTAGAACCTAAATGAAAATAGTGAAATTCTCCTGGTTTTTTTGGTGGAAATAAAGAAAATGATCAGAACAATGATTTCAAAAAGAAAAGAAAGTGATATACTAGACTTCGAGATTGATAATCATTATCACTAATAAGGAATAGATATGAACGGAAAGGAAGAGACTGGTTTTGGGCTCACAATCGAATAAACAGCTGCCAGCCAAAGACGATGCGATTGATATTGTCACGAAGCCCTTTGGAACAGCAGCTGTTATCACCATAGGAATCATCGCTTTAGTATTTGGTCTTTTTTTATCGGTATCACTAGGAGCGGCGAACATTCATTTGCACACTGTATGGGAAGCCGTCTTTCATTTTGATCCACAACAAACTTCACATCAAATCATCCGGGAATTAAGGTTGCCTCGTACAGTTGGAGCTGCACTCGTCGGTTCCTTTTTAGCCGTATCGGGGGCCATTATGCAAGGCATGACAAGAAATGCGCTTGCGTCTCCTGAAATTATGGGCGTGACAAATGGCTCTGCATTTGCGATTGCCATTGCGTTTGCTTTTTTCCCAGGGCAATCTTCTTTTACATTAATTCTTTGGTCATTTGTTGGTGCAGCACTCGGTGCCTCTATTGTGTTTGGTGTCGGTACTCTTTCAAAAGGTGGATTGACCCCAGTAAAGCTCGCATTAGCTGGTACGGCTGTTGGGGCACTTTTAAGCTCCATCTCCTCAGCAATCGCCATCCGGTTTGATGTCGCTCAAGACATGAGCTTTTGGTATGCTGGCGGCGTGGCAGGTGTGAATTGGAGCAATATTCACATCATTATTCCGGTTGCGATTGCAGGACTCATGATCGCGATGGTTCTTGCCCGCTCGATCACTGTTCTCAGCTTAGGCGATGAATTGGCAAAAGGACTTGGGCAGTACACGAAAACTGTCAAGGTACTTGGAATATTGGTCGTCATTCTTTTAACAGGTGCTGCCGTGTCGGTGGCAGGTTCTATTGGTTTTATCGGGCTTGTCATTCCTCATGTCACTCGTTTCTTGGTCGGAGTTGACTATCGATGGATTATCCCATGCTCAGCTATTTTAGGGGCTGTTCTGTTAATTTATGCAGACATTGCTGCAAGGCTGGTCAATGCCCCATTTGAAACGCCAGTCGGAGCCATTACTGCGATTATAGGCGTTCCTTTCTTCTTATATTTAGCTAGACGTGAAAGGAGCGGGATTTAGATGGAAATGGTGCAGCAGGCAAAGAAAAAGAAATACAAACGAACGATGCTCATGATCTTTTTGGCGATCGTCGCTGTGTTCCTTATTAGTTTAAATACTGGAGAAATTCGTATTTCTCCGATGGAGACATTGAAAACATTTTTTGGATTCGGAAGTGAAATGGATGAGCTTGTATTATTCGAGTTCAGACTTCCAAGAATGGTCATCGCTTTACTTGTTGGCGCTTCTATTGCTGTATCAGGAGCGATTTGGCAAGGTGTTTCTCAAAACGGTTTAGCCGATCCCGGTATTCTTGGTGTCAATGCGGGCGCAGGCTTTGCAGTTGTTTTGTTTATTTTTGCATTTCAAGGCTCTATGTCGAACTTAGGTGATTTTACGATTTTTGTACTGCCGCTCTTCGCTTTTGTAGGTGCAGGCTTTGCTGCATTTCTCATCTATGTGTTAGCGTGGAAAAAGGGCATCACACCTGTTCGTTTGATCTTAACTGGTATTGGCGTCAATGCTGCATTTTCAGCAGCAATTGTGGTGATTCAATTAAAAATGAGCCCAAATGATTTTAACCAAGCGATTGTGTGGTTATCCGGAAGCATTTGGGGCTCAAGCTGGACGTATGTCCTGTCTGTCCTGCCGTGGATGCTGATTTTCCTTGTATTAGCAGTTGTAAGAGCACGCTACTTAAATATCATGAATTTGGGTGACCAGCTTTCCTACGGCTTAGGGATTTCGGTTCATAAAGAAAGAAGCTTTCTCATGCTGATTGCCGTTGCATTAGCAGGTGCTAGTGTCGCTGTTGCAGGAAGTATTTCTTTCTTGGGGTTAGCTGCCCCGCACTTGGCGAGAAAGCTTGTTGGACCGAAGCATCAAGGAATGATACCAGCCTCCGCTATGATTGGTGCGCTGCTATTATTACTGGCAGACACACTTGGCCGCGTCATACTGGCACCATCAGAGGTGCCAGTTGGTCTTGTCGTTTCTGCTTTAGGCGCACCTTACTTCATTTATTTATTGATGAAAACGAACTAATGAGGAAGGAGAGTACAACATATGAAATCGCTCGAAACAGAAAAGCTTTGTATTGGCTATAATGACCGTTTGATTGTAGACGATTTAAATATCAGTATCCCAAAAGGCAAGGTGACCACATTGATTGGACCGAATGGGTGCGGGAAATCAACGATTTTAAAAACAATGTCCCGTATCATGAAATCCAATCAAGGAGCTGTTTACTTAAATGGCCAGGCCATCCATCAAACGCCAACAAAAGAAATTTCAAAACAAATGGCGATCTTACCGCAGTCTCCAGAAGCTCCAAGCGGGCTGACAGTCTATGAGCTTGTGTCATATGGACGTTTCCCACATCAAAATGGATTTGGACGCTTATCAAATGAAGATAAACGAATCATCAGATGGGCGCTTGAGGAAACTGGGATGATCGCTTTTCATGACCGGCCAATTGAAGCACTCTCCGGTGGACAGCGTCAGCGAGTGTGGATTGCGATGGCACTTGCTCAGGAAACAGAGCTGCTCCTATTAGATGAACCTACGACGTATTTAGATCTTGCGCATCAGCTTGAGATTCTTCAGCTATTAGAACGCTTAAACAGAGAGCAGGGCCGAACTGTGCTGATGGTCATTCATGATTTGAATCATGCAGCGCGCTTTTCACATTACATGATTGCCCTCAATCAAGGAAAAGTCATAAAAGACGGTACGCCTCATGAGGTCATGACCAAAGAGGTACTCGGTCAGGTGTTCCACATTGATGCAGAAATTGTTCTTGATCCTAGAACAAATAAGCCGATCTGTTTAACATATGACTTAATGAATCATGAAAGAAAGCTAGAAGCTGTGAATGGATAATAGATGGACAAGGAACTCGGTATGACTACCGAGTTTTTTTGCGTCCCCTGAAAATACCTAATGCTTCCATTTTCTCCAGTTGATATTTTTTCGCTTTTATGCAGAAAAGAGGTACTTTTTTACTTTAGACAATGGTAATATACGGTTAGAGATCATAGCTGGAAAGGAAAGAGATGCGTGGAAACAGCAAAAATATTGATTGCAGATGACGAAGAAGCAATTGTGAAAATGGTTGAACGCGTATTAAAAAAAGAAGGATTTCAACATATCTATAAAGCCTACCATGCAGATGAAGCATTAGATGTTGTCAAAAACGAGGACATCCACCTCTTACTTCTAGATGTGATGATGCCCGGTAAATCTGGCTTTGACGTTCTTCCTGAAATGAGAAAATATACGAAAGCGCCCATTTTCTATTTAACTGCAAGAACGTCTGATGTAGATAAGCTGACAGGCTTTGCGCAAGGTGCAGACGATTACATCACAAAGCCATTTAACCCGTTAGAGCTAGTGGCTAGAATTAAGGCCCACTTAAACCGAACATATATCTCCTTACAGGAGGAGCAAGAAGAGGCTCAAAGCCAGTATGAATATGCCCATTTCTCCTATCATCCTCATGCAGCCGAACTGAAAGTGAGAGGAGAGGTGACGGCATGCTCTGCTCAGCTTCTGTCCTTGCTGAAGTACTTTTGTGATCATCCGAATGTGGTTCTTTCAAAAGATCAAATTTATGAGAAAGTATGGGGCGTTCCATCATATGGTGATAACAACACCGTCATGGTTCATATTCGAAAGCTGAGAGAAAAGATTGAATTAGATCCGAGTCAGCCCGAATATATTGTGACCATCCGTGGTATGGGATATAAATTTATTCCGCATCCTGTGAAGGTTCTTAATTAATTCATGAATTTACGAACAAAACTTTTCTTTCACTTTGTCGGGCAAATGTTTATCGTCATTGCGATTCTGCTGATCGGGAATACGTTCTCTGAGAACCTATATTATAAAAAACACTATGAGAATATGGCCGAAACTGGTTTAACAAAGGCTGATGGTGATACACTCATGAGCTGGCTTTATTTTAACGAGGATGGCAAAATGGAAGCTGAAGACCAACTCAAACAAGCAGTGAAAAAACGTGATGGCTGGCTGCAAGTGATTGATTCAAAAAAACATAGCGTGTATAGCTATCACCTTCCTAAAAATATTCCAACATCCTATCAAAAGGATGAAATGATCAAGATCTTTGAAAAAAGACAATTTAAAGATTACAAGATGTACTTCTGGCCAATTGAGATTGATCAAGAAAGCTTTATCGTGTTATATGGGTTCAAAACGAACAGCATAAAGGTAGCCAATTATCTGAAGCAGCATGAGAAAAATCTGGCTGCACTTTCTCGATATTCGGTTGAAACGAAAGAATTCTTGAAAAGAATGAATGGATCGGTGCACCTGTTCAATGAAGAAGGAAAATATTTAAAAGGCATTCGAGCCAAAAACGATTTGAAACATAACGTAACGGATGTTGAATTGCTCAAGTACCAATCGAAGCCTTGGGAGTTTAGAAGTGACCTGTCTTATATCAAAGTGAATAAAAATCTATATTTGATCGTTTCGGTGCCAAACAAAGTATATAGCCCAGACGAACTGTATGATAAAGAGACAGATGCTTTAAATCAATATACAACCATCCTGATTGCAGGTCTTGCACTCACTATTATTATTGTCATGACATTATGGTACTCGTATCGCTATGGGCTGCCGATCTATCACATTATTCGCTGGCTGATTTTTTTATCAAGAAATAAATTGCAGGAACCAACAAACAGAAAAGGGATTCCAGTTAGTAAAAATAAAAAGGGCCGTATTAAGCGGGAATACCGGTTGTTTGAGGATATCCTCAAAACAATGGATCAGCTCACGAATACCTTAAAAGAGAATGAAGCAAACCGCAGAAAAATTCAAACCACAAGGGAAGAATGGATTGCAGGATTGTCTCATGATTTGAAAACGCCCCTTAGTACGATTTACGGCTATGGACTGATGCTTGAATCCAATCAATATCAATGGTCCAAGGAAGAAGTCATGGAAATGGGACAGGTCATCCGTGAGAAATCAGAGTATATGTCGACTTTGATTGAGGATTTAAACCTCACGTATCGACTGAAAAATGGCGCATTGCCTATTAATCGAAAACCTGTCGAGCTCGGTGAATTCTTAGCATCCATTATGGACGAGTTTTCAAGAAGCTCATTTTCAGAAGATTACCCATCCTCCTTTGAAGATCAAACTGGTGGTGTCATGTTTGAGATCGACAAAGCCTGGTTCAGACGAGTGATTGAGAACCTGCTAGCGAATGCAGTCAAGCATAACCAAAAAGGAACTCATATTACAGCTACCTTATCGGAAACAAATGAGGAAGTTCGGATCGAAATGAAAGACAACGGATGCGGAATGGCACAAGAAACGGTTGATCATTTATTTAACCGCTACTACAGAGGGACAAATACGAACGATCCAACGAATGGAACAGGACTCGGGCTGGCGATTGCAAAAGAGCTCGTCTTGCTGCATGACGGTGATATTCAAGTTGAAAGTGAACTAGATGCAGGAACAACTATTGCGATTATCCTAAAAAAATCATCACCTGTAAAATAGCCAAAAAACGATTTTCTTTTTTAAAGGAGATCGTTTTTTCCTATTTTAGGATTGAAATCAACTTTGTAAACGATTACAATAAAATTGTTAACGTGAACAAATTATTTTTCATTCGATAAGAGAGATGGGGGAGTTTCATGAAAGCCTTTTTAGATGAGCAGTTTTTACTGAACAGTCGAACGGCGGTAAAGCTGTACCATGAGTTTGCAAAAGACCTTCCGATTATAGATTACCATTGTCATTTAAGTCCAAAAGAAATCTATGAAAATAAAACATTCCAAAATATAACCGAAGCATGGCTTTATGGAGATCATTATAAGTGGCGTGCCATGAGAGCAAACGGCATTCCTGAAACACACGTAACAGGAGATGCATCTGATCATGAGAAATTTTTAGCGTGGGCAAAGACCGTTCCAATGACCATTGGAAATCCGCTCTATCACTGGACTCACCTAGAACTGAGGCGATATTTTGATGTAGAGGAACTTTTGAATGAGGAGAACGCAGGCATCATCTGGCAGAAAGTAAATGAAAAGCTGCAGGGAGAGGGTTTTGGTGCGAGAGACTTCATTGTGAAATCGAATGTTGAAACGGTTGTGACAACAGATGATCCGGTCGATTCGCTTCACTATCATCAAAAATTGCGGGAAGAAGGATTCTCTGTGCAAGTGCTGCCAGGGTTTCGGCCTGATAAGGCACTCGATATAACGAATGATCTGTTTGTCGAGTATGTTCATCAGCTGGCAGAGGTTTCAGCTATCACCATACAATCCTATCAAGACTTTTTAAAAGCGCTTCGTGTGAGAATTGATTTCTTCCATGAACAGGGCTGTTTGATCTCAGATCATGCCATCAATGAAATGACGTATGAAGAAACGACAGAGGAAGAAGTCGAAATCATCTTTCACAAAAGACTGTCTGGGCATCGATTGACGGAAGAAGAGAAGATCAAATTTAAAACACAGACATTCATTAAGCTAGGTCAGGCATACTGTGAGCGGGACTGGGCGATGCAGCTTCATATCAATGCGCTTAGAAACAACAATACGAAAATGTTTGAGCGGCTTGGACCTGATACGGGATATGATGCGATGAATGATGAGGACATTGCAAAGCCGCTTTGCCGCATATTAGATCGTTTAGAACAAGAACATGCACTGCCGAAAACCATCCTCTATTCCTTGAATCCTAGGGATAATGTGGTGATTTCAACATTGGCTGGAAGCTTTCAAGATGGGAAGACACCTGGGAAGATGCAGCACGGCACAGCCTGGTGGTTTAATGATACGAAGCAAGGAATGACAGAGCAGATGATGGCTCTTTCCAGTATTGGACTGATCAGCCGTTTCATTGGTATGCTGACAGATTCACGAAGCTTTCTGTCATATACAAGACATGAATATTTCCGAAGACTGCTTTGTGATATCATCGGAGATTGGGTAGAAAAAGGAGAAGCCCCATATGATCTCGAGCTGTTAGGGGGAATTGTGAAAGGAATCAGCTATGAAAATGCCAAGCAGTATTTTCAATTTGACCGAGCAAAGCAGCTCCAGCATCAAAGCAAGATCACGTGAAGAAAAAGGCAGGAAAATGAAAGCGGTTTTATGATAAGATGGTAAAAAATCATAAAAGGCGGAATAGCATGACAGTCACAATTAAAGACATAGCAAAATTGGCAAATGTCTCTCATACCACTGTATCAAGGGCTTTGAATAACAGTCCTTTTATTAAAGAGAAGACAAAACAAAAGATTTTGTCGATTGCAAAACAGCTGAATTATTCACCGAATGTCCATGCCAGAGGCCTTGTATCACAAAAATCATTTACAATCGGTCTATTTTTTACGAGTTTAACAGAAGGCACATCCTCAAGTTTTTTTGTGGATGCGTTAAAAGGCGTTAATAGTGTCATGACAGAACACTATAATCTGTTTGTACGAGGAATCGACGACTTTCACGATTACACAACCATTCATAAACAACGC
The DNA here is from genome assembly GCF_024498355.1 of Bacillus pumilus. GTDB lineage: Bacteria > Bacillota > Bacilli > Bacillales > Bacillaceae > Bacillus > Bacillus pumilus_P. The sequence goes on along the minus strand of NZ_CP101833.1, from coordinate 2,910,433 downwards.
TATGATGGCATTTTGCTTATGAGTCAAAGCGAGCACGATGAAGCGTTTATCCATCATGTAAAGAAACAGGGCATTCCCATCATTGTGCTGAATCGCCGTGTGGAAAGTAATGAAGTGATGAATATATTAGCTGATGATAGTCAAGGGGCATACCAAGCAGCGCACTATTTTATACACCAGGGGCATAAACAAATCGCCATCATTGAAGGGAAAGAAGGCTTTAAATCGACTCAGGAAAGAAAAGCTGGCTTTCTGCAAGCGTTAATTGATCATCATGTGCCAATGAAGAAAGAATACATGATCACAGGCGACTATCATATGAAAAGCGGCTATGAATCAATGGAAGCCTTGCTGACTCTTGATGAGCCGCCAACAGCACTTTTTTGCTCAAACGATGACATGGCCATTGGTGCAATGAATGCTTTATATGCAAAAGGCAAAACGTGTCCAGGAGATATCTCTATTATCGGTTTTGATGATATTGCATTTTCATCCTATACCACGCCTGCACTGACAACGGTGAAAAAGCCGATTGAAAAAATGTGTGCACTTGGAGCAGAGGCTATCCTTTCAGTCATAAACGGTGAAGAGCAAGAAGAAGATCATATGGAAAAAGTGTATGTACACACAGAGCTGATGATCAGAGATTCAGTCAAAAAGGTGCAGTAATCGGCATCTTTTTAGGGGGAAATGTTCACGTGTGCATAAACATACAGGGAGGGGAAAGCATTTGAAACGATTATCGAAAGCCATATACCCGGCGGCTGAGTATCCGGAAACGATTTTGCAAATCGGTGAAGGGAATTTTATGCGTGGATTTATCAATTGGCACATCCAGAAGCTGAACGACTGCACAAATTTTAAAGGAAGAGCCGTTGTTGTTCCTCCTCGAAAAGGGTCAGTTGCAGCTTTAAATGAACAAGATGGCTTGTACACCTTATGTATTCAAGGCTATCATGACCAGAAAGAAATGAATGAACGCATGGTCATCCAATCGATTAGCAGAGGAATCAGTACGTATACCGATTACGAAGGCTTTTTACATGTAGCTGAAAACCCGGATCTACGCTTCGTTTTCTCAAATACGACAGAGGCAGGGCTTGTGCTCAGAAAAGAGGATCGCTTGGAGGATCGACCGCAGGTAAGTTTTCCAGGAAAGCTAACGGCTTTCTTATATCACCGATTTAAAGCGTTTTCTGGAGATGAGCACAAGGGGCTGATCATCCTGCCTTGTGAATTGGTCGAGCACAACGGTGATCGATTAAAAGAATATGTGATCGGCATGGCAGCTGAGTGGGATCTTCCGCCTGCCTTTGTTACTTGGCTGAAGGAAGCCAACACGTTCTGTAATACGCTTGTTGATCGGATTGTCCCTGGATTTTCTAAGGAAGCGGCTGAAGCCGTACAAAAGGAAGAAGGGTATATAGACGAATTGGTTGTCACGGCAGAATATTATCACCTGTTTGTTATTGAAGCTCCTGCCTTTGTTCAAAAAGAGCTTCCCTTTCAAGAAGCAGGACTAAATGTGCTTTTTGTAGAGGATATTGCGCCTTACAGAATGAGCAAGGTCCGCATTCTAAATGGAGCACATACAGCGATGGTGCCGATTGCGTATTCTTGTGGTTTAGAGACCGTAAAAGAGGCTGTGGAAGATGAGCATGTGGGTCCGTTCATCCGACGTATGCTGGAGGAGGAAGTGCTGCCAGGGCTGGAGCTTCCTGAAGATGAGCTGTTTCTTTATACACAATCTGTTTGGGACCGCTTTTGCAATCCATTTGTGAAGCATCGATTACTGGATATTGCTTTGAATGGTGTATCTAAATTTCAAACACGTATTCTCCCGTCCTTGCTTGATTATGTCGTGCTTAAGAAACAGCTGCCAATGAAGCTCGTCTTTTCACTTAGCAGTCTCATTTATTTTTACGGAGCAAGCGCAGATAAGGTAAAGGATGATGAGACTGTGATGACATTGATGAAGGAAGCCTGTGAAGGGGAGAACCATTCCAATGAAACGATTGCAGTCCACATTCTTTCTAACGAGCAATTATGGGGAAGGGATTTAACTGATATAGAAGGATTGAGCCGCGCAGTAGCCGATCAGCTTACCTTCATACAGGAGCATGGGATGAGAGCAGCTGTTCACCGAATGCTGCATCATCAATATGAAACTCAGGGGGAAAAGGCATGAAAGACTTTATTGTGATTCACCCTTCAGATAATGTAGGTATCGCTTTAAAAGTGCTTGAGCAAGGTGAGAAGCTGAAGCAGCAAGGGCATACAGTTGTCTTAAAAGAAACCGTCGCAAAAGGTCATAAATTTGCTTTGGCTGATATCAAACAACGAGAGAATATCATCAAATATGGCTATCCGATTGGTCATGCAACGAATGTAATTTCTGCCGGAGAATGGGTGCATACGCATAACATTAAAACCAATCTATCAGGCAAGCTCGATTACGAATATCGGCCTTCTTTAACAGAAAACCCCTATAAAAAAACAAACCTTACTTTTAAAGGCTATAAACGAAAAAATGGCGAAAGTGGTATACGCAATGAGCTTTGGATCGTCCCAACCGTCGGCTGCGTCAATGGCATCGCGGATCAAATCATTCAAATATTCACTGCTGAAATGGGCGGAAACATTCATCCTTTTGAAACGGCTCTCGTATTAAAGCACAATTATGGATGCTCACAGCTTGGAGATGATCATGAAAATACAAAAACCATTTTACAAAATGCCGTGAAGCATCCAAATGCTGGAGGGATACTCGTTCTAGGTCTTGGTTGTGAAAACAATGATATTGAGGATTTTCAATCGACATTGGGTGAGTATGACCGTGCGAGGGTGAAATTTTTAAGAAGCCAAGAAGTAGGGGATGAAATTGAGACGGGAGTTGCTTTACTCAAGGACATTTATGACGCGGCGAAAGATGATCAGCGTGAAGAGATTCCGTTATCTGAGCTGAAAATCGGCTTGAAGTGCGGAGGATCAGATGGGTTCTCCGGTATTACTGCAAATCCGCTTTTGGGCAGGCTGTCCGATTTTATTGTGGCCCAAGGCGGAACGACGGTGTTAACAGAAGTGCCCGAAATGTTTGGTGCTGAAACGATCTTAATGGAGAGAGCGGAATCAGAAGAGACATTCGACAATATTGTGCAAATGATCAATGGTTTTAAACAATACTTTCTGGATCATCGACAGCCAGTATATGAAAATCCTTCCCCGGGAAATAAAGCAGGAGGAATTTCGACATTAGAAGATAAATCTCTCGGCTGTACACAAAAAGCAGGTACTTCTGACATCAAAGATGTATTGAAATACGGAGAGCTGCTGAAACGAAAGGGACTGAATTTATTAAGTGCGCCTGGTAATGATCTGGTTGCTTCATCCGCCCTTGCAGCGTCTGGCTGTCAGCTGGTGCTCTTTACAACAGGCAGAGGGACACCGTTTGGCACATTTGTTCCAACGATGAAGGTATCGACCAATACCTCTTTATATGAAACAAAAAAACACTGGATTGACTTTAATGCTGGGGAATTGCTTGAGGATGTACCAGAAGATGTGGTGCTAGAAAAATTCATTTCAACGGTTATTGATGTGGCGAGTGGAAAGCTATTAAATCATGAAAAAAACAATTTTAGAGAGCTGGCCATTTTTAAAACAGGTGTCACACTTTAAGGCGACTGGGGGATGAGAAAGTGTCTAAAAAACGGGATTTGATGTATATCACAGCAGGTACGGTACTAACAGGAATCGGACTCGCACGTTTAGCAAAGCAAGGGAAGAAAGACAAAGAAGCAAATGGTATGGATCATGTGTTAAAGCAGATAAAAGCGCCAATGTTCCCCGATCGTGAATTCAATGTGATTCATTATGGTGGAGACGAAAAAGGGATAGAGCTTTCTACAAATGCTATTCAGTCTGCAATCGATGATGCGCATCGTTTGAAAGGGGGGCGTGTGCTGATTCCTGAAGGAACGTTTGTGACAGGTGCTCTTGAATTGAAAAGCAATGTAGAGCTTCATCTGCATGAGAACGCCTATGTGACATTCAGCCAAGACCCACGCGATTACCTTCCGCTCGCACTGACAAGATATGAAGGGATTGAGCTTTATAATTATTCTCCGCTCATTTATGCTCACCACGCAGAAAACATCGCCATCACAGGAGCTGGAACGCTGGATGGCAGAGGTGATGAGCATCATTGGTGGCCTTGGAAGTATGGAACGAATGGTCAGCCCTCTCAGGATAGAGACCGTCAGCTTCTGTTTGAAATGGCTGAAAAGAGAATACCGGTGGAGGAAAGAGTTTTTGGAGAAGGCCATTATTTAAGATCGAGCTTTATACAGCCCTACCAATGTCAACATGTTCTCATTGAAGGAGTAACAGTAAAGGATTCACCAATGTGGCAAATTCATCCGGTGTTAAGTGAAAACGTCATCGTCCGCGGAGTCAATATCATCGGGCATGGACCAAACACAGACGGTGTGAATCCAGAGTCTTGCCGGAATGTGCTCATTGAAGATTGTTATTTTGATAATGGAGATGATTGTATTGCCATTAAATCTGGCAGAAACGAGGACGGCCGGAGAATCGGGGTCCCATCTGAAAACATTGTCATTCGTAGAAATGAAATGCGTGATGGACATGGCGGAGTGACGATCGGGAGTGAAATCTCTGGGGGAGTCAGGTATGTATACGCAGAGGATAATATCATGGACAGTCCAAACCTCGATCGGGCACTGCGCATCAAAACCAACTCTGTTAGAGGCGGTACCATTGAGCACATTTATTTTAAAAACAATACTGTCAAAAGCTTAAAGCATGAAGTTGTCTGTATCGACATGATGTATGAGGAAGGAGATGCTGGTCCTCACCGTCCTGTTGTACGTCATATTGAAGTAGAAGGGCTAAAAAGCATTGGCGGACGATATGGTGTGAAAATAGCTGCGTACTCACATTCCCCAGTCACACACTTCAAAATGAAAGATTGTGTGATAGAAGATGTGACGTATCCACTTTCTTTGGAGCATGCAGTCGCCCCTTCTTTTCAGAAAGTCGTCATCAATGGGGAACAAATCAACCAATAGCAGAAGGGAAAACAGCCTTTTTACGGCTGTTTTCAGCGTGTAGACAAACCCTCGCATTCGGTGTCAGTCCTGCGTGCCGGTGCTCACGAATGTCAAATTCGCTCCGCTCCAGTACTCGTCCTTCCTAGACTGCAAAGGTTTTCTATCACGCTGAAAAGAAGACAAAGGGCTAAAATAAAGATCATTTTAGCCCTTTGTCAACAATCTAAAACAGCCTTTTTTACGGCTGTTTTTCTGTTATAAGAACAGAAAATACGCTTTTGGAAATCACATATACAACCTATCTGCACTGTAGTATAATATTCCCGAAATTAGAAAAGAATTGACGAAAGAGATTGCGTCAAGCAGTACATAAATCAGGGGGTTCATTCATGAAAAAGTTAACAGCCATTTGGCTATCTTTATTGCTTGTGATAGGTGTTTTAGCAGGATGTGCAGGTGCTGAAACAGATCACAAAGCAACGGGTTCACAAAATAAAGAAACAGCGGCTGCGGCATTTCCTGTATCGATTAAAGATGCAGCTGGCAAAACAGTCGAAATCAAAGAACAGCCCAAACGGATTGTTTCTTTAATTCCAAGTAATACAGAGGTTGCCTATGCACTTGGCCTTGGCGATAAAATGGTCGGACGATCAGATTTTGACAATTATCCAAAGGAAGTCGAAAAGGTAGAGAAGATTGGCGGTCTTGAATTCAATGTAGAGAAGGTCATTTCCTTAAAGCCTGACCTTGTATTAGCACATGCATCACAGATGGGATCAAAAGATGGATTTAAACAGCTTGAAGATGCAGGTATTCAAGTGCTGACTGTAAATGATGCAACGTCCTTCAAGGATGTGTACAAGTCGATTCAGATGATCGGCGAAGCAGCCGGCGTGAAAGAAGCATCAAAGAAGCTTGTAGACGAGATGGAATCAAAATTGAATGACCTTAAGAAACAAGCAGAGGCCATTTCCAAAGACAAACAAAAAAACGTCTTTGTTGAAGTGTCAGGTGCTCCTGAAATCTATACAACAGGTAAACATACATTTATGGACGAAATGCTTTCTGTCATTCATGCAAAAAATGCCGCGAGCGACCAAACAGGCTGGGTACAGATGACGGAAGAATCGATTATCAAACGAAATCCTGATGTCATTGTCACAATTGATGGTTCCAGCTTAGCTGATCTGAAGAAAAGAGATGGTTGGAATGCGATTCAAGCAGTCAAAGAAAAACAAGTCTTTCAATTGAATACGGATCTCGCATCAAGACCGGGACCGCGATTGGTTGAAGGAGTCGAGGCTCTTGCGAAAAGCATTTATCCTGACACGTTCAAATAAATTCATCATCGCATATACATTAAGTGCTTTACTTCTTGTGGTGAGCATTGGAATGGGAATCTCCTTTGGCAGTTTAAGGATTCCCATTCCTTCTATTCTTCATATATTTGTTCATGAACTATCCGGAGTGCAGGTCGGAACCATTGATTCGATCGATCGCAATATTATGATGAACATCCGGCTGCCGAGAGTGATATTAGCGGCATTAGTCGGAGCAGCGCTGGCGTTATCTGGTGCAGCCTTTCAAGGTTTATTAAAAAATCCTCTCGCTGACCCCTATACGCTAGGGGTATCTCAAGGGGCATCAGTTGGGGCCGTAGCGACACTATTTTTTAGCTTGCAGCTCCCTTTGCTTGGCAGTTTCACACTGCCTTTTTTCAGTATGACAACAGCGCTTGTGACACTATGTCTCGTCCTCTTTTTTGCGCGTCTTGTTCATCGGGGGATGAGCATCTCCTCTTTAATCTTGACAGGTGTGATTTTTAGCTCTTTTTTGGGTGCGCTCATTTCATTAATGATTGCGTTAACGGGTGATGATCTAAAAGAGATGATTCATTGGCTTCTTGGCAGTGTGTCTATGAGGGGCTGGCGTTATATTGCCCTTTTCCTCCCTTTCTTTCTCGTTGGTACCTTTGCGCTCATGTTGATGGGACGAGATTTGAATGTCATGACGTATGGCGAAGAAAAGGCAAAACTATTAGGGGTACACGTGAAAAGGAGCAAATATATGGTTCTGCTTGCTGGCTCGATTCTGACTGGAAGTGCGGTAGCGGTATCAGGAACGATCGGATTTGTGGGACTTGTGATCCCGCATTTTATCCGTCTTTTAGCCATCACGGATCACCGGCATCTGCTGCCTTTGTCTATGCTGAACGGCGCTTCCTTTCTCGTTTTAGCAGATGTGTTATCCCGTACCATCATTGAGCCGACTGAATTGCCTATTGGCATCATTACTGCGTTAATTGGTGCACCTGTATTTGGCATCATCCTCATTCGCAGATATAGAGGAGGAACGCATCTATGATTCAAGTGAAGGAAGTTAAAGGTGGGTATGGTGAGAAAGAGGTCATTCGTGGCATCAGTTTTGAGGTGAAGCAAGGAGAATTTCTCGGTATACTTGGACCAAATGGGAGCGGCAAGACGACCTTGCTCAAAATGATAGCAGGTATTTTAGCACCAGAGAGCGGTCAAGTACGCCTAAGCGGTCATCTGGTTCAATCCTACCGGCCGAAAACGCTTGCACAAAAACTAGCTGTTTTACCGCAGAAAACCGAGCAGGCCTTCTCATTTACAGTCGAAGAAACTGTTCAATTTGGGCGTTATCCTTATCAAAAAGGATGGCTGCAATCTGTCACGAAAGAAGATGTGCAGGTCGTAAGCAGAGTGATGGAACAAACGGATGTTGCTCAATTTAAGGATCAATCTATCCATGAGTTAAGCGGGGGAGAACAGCAGCGCGTGTATTTGGCTCAGGCATTAGCTCAGCAGCCTGAATATTTATTGCTGGATGAACCAACAAGTTTTCTTGATTTAGCCTATCAAAAAGAATTGCTTGATTTAATTAAAGAAGAGACCACTTCCTCTAGATTAACGGTGGTCGGTGTGTTTCATGATGTAAACATCGCCAGTCTGTATTGCGATCGGCTGCTGCTGATTCATGAAGGAAAGGCTGAAATGTTAGGACAGCCGCATCACGTCTTGACGACAGAGCGGATCAACCGTGTGTATGAAACGAATGTTACACCGCTCCAGCATCCACTGCGAGCAAACCCACAGCTGATGATTGAGCCTGCTGCCACTTCTAAAGCATCAAGTGTGAAGTTAGCGGATGGCTGGAGAACACATGGCTCAAAAGGAATGACGTTTTCCATCAAACAGCCGCTTCGCATACTTTCTTCACATGAGAAAAGCGGAGGCTTCTTTTGGAAAAGATCACTCGGAACGGGAACTGAAACTCTTCATGAAATGCTAGATGGTTGTGAAGGCAGCTTGTTTCTCCGCCAATCTGATGGACCAAAGCAATACGCCGCAGAAGACAATGAAGAGGATATAGTTCTTTACGGGATGCGTCAGCAAGAAAAGCTGACCGTTTGGCTTGTGCTGAAAGGGTCTTTATCAGATGGAGCGTCTATTCAGCTGATGAGTCAGCTTATGCAGATCATTCAACAAGAGACGAGCATCCCCATCCATCATCTTTGTATCGCTTCTGCCAATGCCATAGAGAAGGAACCTGATGTTATTTTACACGTAAGATTACGAAAAAAAGTGCACCGTCTTCTACATACATTGGATGCAATTAAAAAGTGAACGGACTCGTTCACTTTTTTGCGTTTCGTATTCAAATCGACAGAACATGAAAATCACAGTGTTTCAGTAAAACAAATACATCCTATTCACTTCAGGGTATACTAAGAGGACAAAGCGATAGACAGGGGGAAAACCGATGAAACTTTATACAAAAACCGGGGATCAAGGCCAAACAGGCTTGATTGGTGGAAGAGCCGATAAAGATGACATGAGAGTAGAAGCGTACGGTACGTTAGATGAGGCGAATAGCTTCATTGGACTTGCGCATGCAAATTTACGGCAGCATGGCGAATTGTTTCAAGATATCTTGTCAGAGCTGATCGTCATTCAGCATGAGCTTTTTGACTGCGGCGGCGATTTGGCAGCATTGAAGCCGCGTAAAGAAGGCAAATTAACAGAAAAATCGGTGGCATTCCTTGAGCAAAGAATGGATGTGTATGTAGAGGAAGCCTCACCGCTTACCAAGTTTATTTTACCGGGTGGCCAGGAAGGCGCTGCTTTCTTGCATGTAGCGCGGACAGTCGTCAGAAGAGCAGAGCGGCATATTGTGACGCTGGCGAAGCAGGAGGAGATTCCAGCAGTTACGCTCACATATGTGAACCGTCTTTCTGACTATTTGTTTGCAGCCGCACGTATCGTCAATCATCGGCTCGGTGAAACGGATGTTGAATATGAACGAAGTGCAGACGTGTTTCGTTCTAAATAAAGGGAAGCACTCTTCGAATCAGAAGAGTGCTTTTTTGTTGGATTCTAACGCTTAGTCTGAGCATAGTTACGACTCTGGTCGCAATCAAAGATCAATCTGCGACACGTTTTGCTAGCTTTCTTTTTTGACTATAGTAAAAGCAAGGAGCAAGAAAGGAGGCATGAAGATGAAAATAACAAGTAAAACAATCATCGGTTCGATTCTTATGTTTGTCGGTTTATCCATCTTCTTTGGTGGTTCACTAGGAGGGCTGATCCCAACTCTTATTGGGGCGTGGCTCATCTATGTAGGCGTAAAAAAATATGATAAAGGCAGTAAAACCGCAGGTGTCATTCTAGCTGTCATCGGTGTGCTGCTCGTTGTGCAATCTCTGCCATTTTTACTCGGAATTGCATTTGCTGGAGCACTTCTCTATTTTGGCTGGACGATGGTAAATGGTGAATCAGCTAAAGAATCATCAGGCAGATCATATGGGGAGCCGGGTGCGGCACCGAACATGGAAGAACCCATCCATACGTCATTTGATCAAGAATGGGAAGACTTTTTAAAGAAAAAATAAAGGGAGGAATATTAAATGGTATTAAGAAGAGTAAGAGATATGTTTGTTGCAACCGTCAATGAAGGCTTAGATAAACTGGAGAATCCACGTGTGATGCTGAATCAATACGTTCGTGATATGGAGGACGATATTGCCAAAGCGAAACATGCGATCATCAAACAGCAAACGATTCAGCAAGGCTTCCTGCGTCAAGCAGATGAGACAGAAGCATTTGCTGATAAGCGAAAGAAGCAGGCTGAGCTGGCATTTCATGCGGGAGAAGAAGAGCTTGCACGAAAAGCGCTCACTGAAATGAAGTATTTTGAAGAAAAGCATAAGGAGTATCAGGATGCCTACCAGCAATCTGTGAAACAATTGAAAGAGCTGAAAGAACAATTGCAGCATTTAGAAACGAAGCTGCGTGATATTAAAGACAAGAAGCAAGCACTCATTGCAAGAGCAAATGCCGCACAGGCAAAGCAGCATATGAACGAATCTATAAATAAAGTAGACAGTGAAAGTGCATATAAGGAATTTCTTCGAATGGAGAATCGTATAGAAGAAATGGAGACAAAAGCAGGCAGCTATGCACAATTTGCAGAGCAAGGTGCGTATGCTCATCTAGATTATGCCGATGAGGTTGAAAAAGAATGGCAGAAGCTCAAGCTGGAGAAGAAGCCTGAACAGCAGAAAGCAAAATAAGGAAGATGTGTCAAGTCGGAAGAAATGCAGGCTTTTTCTTCCGATATTTGATTTCTTTATGTTTCGCTTTTCCTTATAATAAAAAGGTCAAAAGATAAAGGGATGATATGAATGAAGCGGTTAATCGGTCTAATTTGTATACTTGTAGGAGTGTTTTTAATAATTGGGATGCTTTTCAAAAATGGAGATCTCTTTCATTTGAGTTTTTCCCGTGAAAAAGCGGTGACATCAGCTTCAGCGAAAAAAGATGAGGTTGATCATTTAGATATCTCTCTTTCTCAATTTCGCGTAAAGGTGGAGCCTGAAAATCGTTCTGATATTTCCGTGTCTGTTGTCAATGGAAAAGGAAAGATGTATGCGGAACAAACAGGCGGTACATTCAAAATCCGTGCTGAAAATAAAGGGTTCTTGTTTTTCTCTTCATTTGAAAAAGGAGAACTCTTAGTGAAGATTCCAACAAATTATCATAAAAATGTGAAGATTACGGGTGGAAGTGGTGGTGTGAGTGAGGTAGATGGCGAAGGGAAGCTGTCTCTTCAAGATGTGACGCTCAAATCAACGAGCGGTAACCTCACAGCCGAGAATTTCTCAGCAAAACGTGTGGAAATCAAAGCTACATCCGGCAGACTCTCAGTGTCTCATATCAATGCGGAGGATAGTGACATTGGTGCAACTTCGGGCCGTGCCGATATTAAAGATGTCAAAGGGGAGCTGCAATTGAGCATGACAAGCGGTAGATTGACGGCAAGTTTTGATACAATAGATTCACCTGTCTTCTTTCATATGACATCAGGCAGTGCGAAATTCAATTTGCCAGATGATGGAGACTTCAAAGTCCAAGTGAAAAAAACAAGTGGAAGCGTCGATCATTCGTATAACTTTGATCAAGCCGATAATGAAGGTCGAGACTTTACAGGTACGCGGGGAAAAGGGACACACTTAGTTGATATTGAGATGACAAGTGGCAGCCTAAAACTACGGTAATGAACGTAAGAAAGGAAGGAGGCGAGTCAACTGCGTTTTTCAAGAAATCAAATTTTAGGTATCATTGTTGTGATTTTTGGTATTAATCTATTTCTCAAAATTATTGGGATCGGAGCAGATCTGTTTTGGCCTGTGTTCTTTGCTCTAGCTGGATATTGGCTGCACTCACGATCCAAACGTTGGCTCGGTTCAGTTTCCTATATTTTTGCCGGCTTTCTCTTCTTGAAGTTTCTGCTAAATATCACTTTTAGTTTAACAGGATATTTATTTGCTGCCTTTTTGATCTATGCTGGTTATCGCTTATTGAAGAACAAACCCGTTTTTGATGTCGATAAAAAGGAAACATCAGACGAGAAAAAGCATTCACTGAAAGTCAATCTTGAAAAAAAGAGCGACCAAAAGAAAACAAAAAGCCAGATAAAGCCGCACAAAGAGCATGACTTTTTTATCGGTGAAGTCAGACTGATGAAAAAGCCGTTTCAATTAAGTGATTTGACGATTTCGGGCTTTATTGGTGATGTCAAAATCGACTTATCAAAGGCCATCATCGCGGAAGAAGAAAGCACCATCGTCATCAGTGGACTTATTGGAGATGTGGATATTTACGTACCGCAGGATATTGAAGTATGTGTGAGTGCTTCAGCTGCCATTGGTGATATGAAAATCATTGATGAAAAAAGAAGCGGGTTCGGCAGTAAGGTGTATGTGATGACCAATGATTACGATGAGAGTAAGCGAAAAGTGAAAATCTCCATTTCTCTACTGATTGGGGATGTGGATGTGAGGTACTTATGAGGAAACTGCATTTAGGCATCCAGTGGCAATCTGTTCGTCTCGCAGTTGGGATCTCGCTCGGTGTTGTCATCATGACGACGCTACCGATGTTTTTTTATTATCAGCTTGACCCCATGATCCTGCTGTCTACGCGGTGGTTCGGCATCCCGTTTTTTTGTATTTTACTCATCATTAGTCTTGTCATTGGCGTTTCTGCCGGGCATGTGTTTGGCTATCAGCATAAGAAACGGCTGGATCAGCTTGTGGAGTCGATTTTGAAGTTTGAAAATGGGAACTTTGCGTATAGGCTGCCGTCTCTAGGTGACGATGAAATTGGCTTAGCGGCCGATCAATTAAATGAGATGGCGAAACGGATTGAGGGGCAAGTTGCCTCCTTACAAAAGCTCTCAAATGAACGGGCTGAATGGCAGGTTCAAATGAAGAAATCGGTTGTCTCAGGAGAGCGTCAGCGTTTAGCGCGTGAGCTGCATGATGCGGTCAGCCAGCAGTTATTTGCGATTTCCATGATGACCTCTGCCATTCTTGAAGGAATGAAGGAACAGGATGAAAAGATTTTAAAGCAAATGCGTCTTGTCGAACGAATGGCTGGCGATGCACAAAATGAGATGCGCGCACTACTTCTGCATCTAAGGCCGATCACGCTTGAAGGAAAAGACTTGAAAAAAGGCTTGATTGAACTGCTAAATGAATTCCAGGCAAAGCAGCCGATTGATATTGATTGGGAAATCGAAGATGATGTCCCGTTATCTAAAGGGGTGGAAGACCACCTATTCCGAATTGTGCAAGAAGCCCTTTCAAATGTGTTTCGTCATGCAAAGGCGACAAAGGTAACCGTGCGTCTGCTTATTAGAAATCGGCAAGTGCAGCTGAAGATCATCGACAACGGTATCGGTTTTCAAACGGATCATGTGAAGACGGCCTCCTACGGGCTTGAATCGATTCGAGAAAGAACAAGTGAAGTGGGCGGTGTCGCAGAGATTATGTCATTTGAAGGAAAAGGAACACAAATTGATGTGAAGGTTCCCATTTTTGATGAAGGAAAAGGAGAGAACGTTCGATGATTCGAGTGCTTTTAATCGACGATCACGAAATGGTGAGAATGGGGCTTGCCGCCTTTTTAGAGGCACAGGCTGATATTGAAGTCATCGGTGAAGCGTCAGATGGACAAAAAGGTGTAGAGCTAGCGGTTGAACTAAAGCCAGATGTGATTTTAATGGATCTTGTGATGGAAGGAATGGATGGTATCGAAGCAACGAAAAGAATTTGTCAGGAAATCGAAGATGCCAAAATTATCGTTCTGACGAGCTTTATTGATGATGATAAAGTCTATCCAGTCATTGAGGCTGGTGCTTTGAGCTACTTATTAAAGACATCCAAGGCAGGAGAAATTGCTGATGCCATTAGGTCTGCGAGTATCGGCGAACCAAGACTTGAATCAAAAGTGGCTGGAAAGGTCATGAATAAACTCCGTCATTCATCAAATGGGTCAATCCTGCACGATACATTAACAGCAAGGGAAATGGAAATATTGAAGCTGATTGCGGATGGAAAATCGAATAAGGTTATTGCCGAGGAATTATTTATTACAATTAAAACGGTGAAGACGCATATTACCAACATTCTTTCAAAACTCGATGTAGAAGATCGCACACAAGCGGCTGTGTATGCACATCGCCATAAGCTGATTCAATAAAAAAACAGCTTTCAAATGAAAGCTGCTAGAACATGCGTAAATTAGTCCTTCTGTCCTGTGATCGGACGTTCGGATAGTTGATGGAGCTCAGGAACTGGAAAAGCCTCTTGCTCCTCGGCCGATTTGTCTTCCAGTGTTTTCTTCATTTCGGATAATAGCTTTACGCTCTCCTTTGCCACTGCTGCTTTTTTCTCCTGCAAATCAATGATCTGTGAAAGTCCGACGAATAATCCGCCTCCAATCAGAAGGAGCGCAGGGGTTTGTCCATAATAAATCACGATCAAAAATGTGCTCGAAAAGCTGTCGGCTTCAATGAAGAAATCTTCTTTTGACTGCATGAATACAACGATTAACAGAAGTATTCCTAGAATCAAAAATAGAATGCCGGCCGAAAGTAAAGCTCGTTTCATGATTGACACCCTTTTTTTCTTACCATTTTAACATACTCTATAAGGATTGTGTTGCGCCCTTAGTCCCGAAGTCACGGATTTTCACATTTGCCTTGTAACGAATATCCGATTCACTAAAAATCTCATCCCAATGCTTCGCTTCTTTTCGAAAGTCCTTCGGGTATGCAATACTCGCTTTTTGATAAAATCCACAAATATCTGCTTTGATCTCGTTCTGTAATTCCTCAACGAAATTGTTCACGTTTTTTTCTAACCGGCGTGCCACGACATCCTCAATCTCTTGAAGATACTTTTCATTAAATGCGTTCTCTCGCTCATTCCAATCCTCAGACAATCTTCCATCAATCTCCACTGACACATCAAATTGATATCTGCCATTGGCTGTTTTATGGGTCTCGATGTTGTGCTTAAGTTTAAAAATCTCAAAAGAATAGATGCTTTGATCATATTCAAATTCAATGACTCCGCCTTTTGCGTCCCCAGTCAACAAGTTACAAGACTGCACCGCTAACGGAGAGATGTTGGTGAGAAATCGTCTATTTTTAATAATAGAGGCACCGTCCAATATTAATTTGCCCTGATCGACACTGACTTTCGGAAGCGCAAAGGATACGTTGTTTTGCATGGCAGAAGAAATATCTCCTAACGAGACCGGCTTGAACATACGAATGGTCGTTTTTGTATTCCCTGAAATGTCGTATAGGGTGGATGAAGCTGGCTGCCCGGCATCACTGATTCTCAGCATGTCTCCAGGCTTCTCTGAGGTCATGAAGACAAGACTCCCTCTCCGTGTTTCATTGTCTCGAATAAATTGATTGATCACAAGATCGAAGTTATTTTCATTGATGAGTTCCTGAGAAAATAAATAAATTCGAAGCTGCTGTGCGAAAATACGATGACTCTTCAGGGCAGTTGTGCGGAAAATTTGGTGTATGGAATCTCCGCTTGTTTCAATGATCTTCGTCGGGTCTTTCACGCTCGTTTCTTGATCAATTTTTTGTGGAACCAGAACTTGCATAGACAGCTTTAGCTTATGTCCGTGATCTCCTTTATCTACAGCAAACCCAATTGCCATGTTGAGCTCCTCAATATTTGTACTATCCCAGCATCCACTTAATAGAATAAGCGCCAGGAAAGCAAGAGCGGCTTTCTTTTTCATGCTGCTTTCCGCCTCCTTTTGAAAAACACAAGGATGAATAAGAGAAACGGTAATATGCCGAATAAAAGGAAAAATAGGTTGTTCACATAGGTTAAATAATCACGCACTGTATCAACATCCTTTGGAAATAAAGCGGCAGAGAAGATGACAATTCCCATCAAGGCGAGCACGACTTTTTTAGGAAGTTTGGTCAGCTTGGATACACCTATTGCAGCAAAAAATGTATACCCTACAAAGCTTGTATAAAGCTGGACAAGCCATACGATCAGCAAAAAGGATTCTATTCGTTCGATAAAAATCCCCTGAATATCAAATGATTGAAACAATGCAATGGTCGGCCAAGTCAAAGTAGCCGTTTCTTTTACAGTCAGCGCACCAACCACAAGAATATAGGTGAAAATATAAATGATCGCAGGAATCAAAAAGCCGACTGTTCCATAAGCGAAGGTGTGTTTTTGAGTATTCATATAGGCAGGCATAAACAGCATCATTTCAATGCCGACAAACGAAATGGCCGAAGCATTGAAGGAATTGAAGACAGGAGAGAAGCCTTCTCCTAAAACTGGACGGAGATTATCTAACTTAAATTCTTGTACACTGAGTCCGTAGGCAATAAATAAGATGATGAGTGTAACAATGAGAATAAAAGGACATAGTCTGGCAAAATCACCAATGCCGCCAATCACGAGATAAAGGCCGACCAAAATAAAGCTGATCATTGTCACGGCTGTCGGCGTGTTTTGAAGCAGGAAGAATTTGACCATCTCCGACATGGCCCTTACTTCATAGCTGGCGACGCCAAGAAAATAAATAATGATCAAAAGGTTGGCGAGGCCGCCAATCCATTTCCCAAGCCCTTCGTTTGTATAGTCATAATAAGAGGAGAAGGGAAGCTTTTTCATCATGAGCACATTCGCAAAAATAAACACAATGTAAATGGCACTCATCAATAAGAGTGCAATCCAGCCGTCAGGTGTAGGCGCAGCCTGAGCCATTGATCTTGGCAGAATCATCATACTTGCGCCTAAAGTGGTATTCGTAATAATGGCACTTGCCTGATAGCTTGTGATCGACTCTTTATGATTGACCATGTCGTTCTCCTTTCTTTTGGTTTTTCAAAGGCAATCGAATGATGGAATTGTCTTCGTTTTTATAGCTGAACACAAAATCTGGTGAGAAGTATGGGGTGCCAAAGCTTTTTTGTCTAGTCAAATGTGTAAGTAGTACGAGCATAAACAGTACAATCCCATATAAACCAAATGTAGCTGCAGTAAACATGGACACAAAGCGGAGCACGCGAAATGACATGCCCATCCCGTATTGAGGAACGGTAAAGGATGCAAGTGCGATGACACTGACAATAATCACCATGATCGAGCTGACAATATGAGCTTGAACGGCAGCCTGTCCAATCACAACCCCCCCAACAAGTCCGATCGTTTGACCAAGCGGATTTGGCAGCCTTAAGCCAGCTTCCCGTAACAGCTCAATGGTCATCTCCATGATGAGAGCCTCCACAATAGGTGGAAAGGGGACATTTTCTCTTGTGCTTGAGATGGAAATGGCTAACGGTGTAGGCAAAAGACCTTGATGGAAGGACACAAGAGCAATATAAATGGCAGATAAAAATAACGTAAGAAAGATGGAAGTAAAACGCAGCAAACGAATGAGAGAGGCAGCGATCCATCTTTCATAATAATCATCAGGTGATTGCATGATCGTAGCGAGGGAAGCAGGCACAATTAACACAAAAGGTGAATGATCGACAAAAATGGCGACACGACCATTATTTAAAGCAGACGCGACTTTATCCGGCCGTTCTGTGTTTTGAATTTGCGGAAAAGGAGAATACACATTGTCTTCAATGAGCTCCTCAAGGACGCCAGAGTCTTGTATATCATCAATGGTGACTTGTTTGAGCCGTTTTTTAACCTCTTTTAAAACAGAAGTGTCAACAGTACCGTCAATGTACATGATGGTCACTTGGGTGTATTTCTTTTGCCCGATCTTCATGTCGACTGTTTTGAGATCAGGGTTTTTCAAGCGCTGTCTTACGAGAGCTAAGTTCGTGTCTAAATCTTCAATAAAGCCAATTTTTGGCCCTCTCACCACTGTTTCAGATGTAGAATCGCCTAAACTACGTTTCTTCGTTCCGTTCGTTTCTAAAATATAAGCGTGCTGAAATCCATTGATTAACACCACACAATGCCCTTGAAAAATGGCACCGACCAATTCTTCAGAGGTCTTCACCGAACGAGTTGTCATCATTGATAAATTGGATTCCAGCTTCTCTTTTGTTAGAGACTCATGATCTTGCAGCAGCAGCTTTAAGAAGGTTTGAATCTGCATGGTGTCGTTCATTTCTTTAATGTATAAATAGTAAACAACCTGTCCGTGAGGTAATGTTTTTTTCTCATGGATCAAATCGTCCATTTCCTTTAACTGCGGGAGAATGACAGAGAGATTATCGTATAAGTGCTCTTTCAATGGAGTCTGATTCAAAAGGATCACCCGCCTCAACATCTTTTTCTTAGCATTACCTGCTTGAAAAAACAATATTCTGTGTTACATTATTTTGTGGTAAAAGAAAGAATGAGGGTTTTGGAGGAAACAAGATGGCACAAATTCGTTTAGCAGGAACAAAAGAGGAGATCGACCGTATTCTACAGTCGTTTGACAAGCATTATGAGGTGACATATACGTCAAAAGATTACGGAAAAACGAACCCAAAATACAAATATTCAAAAGATGTTCGCGTTTATATTGAACTAAAATTAAAATAAAGATAAAATTTTAATTGAAAACGCTTAAAGGATTTTCGTTTTTTGTATAGAATAGAGTTGAGTGATGAAGCTATGGAGGGATACATAATGACGGAATTTAGAATCGAAAAAGATACAATGGGCGAAATCAAGGTGCCAAAGGACAAGTTCTGGGGGGCACAAACACAACGAAGCAAAGAAAATTTCAAAATCGGTTCTGAGAAAATGCCAAAGGAAGTTGTGAATGCGTTTGCAATTTTGAAACGTAGCACAGCGATTGCCAACGAACGTCTTGGTAACCTTGAAAGTGAAAAAGCAGAAGCGATTGCTGCTGTATGTGATGACATCATCCGCGGAAAGTATGACGAGCATTTCCCGCTTGTTGTTTGGCAGACAGGTAGTGGAACGCAAAGTAACATGAACATGAACGAAGTCGTTGCAAATAGAGCAACTGCTTATTTGAAAGATAAAAATAGTGAGTTCAGCATTCATCCGAATGATGACGTGAACCGCAGCCAAAGCTCAAACGATACATTTCCAACGGCTATGCACGTGGCAGCTGTTTTAGCTGTATACAAAAAATTAGTACCTGCTATTGACCAGTTAAGAGCAACACTTGATGAGAAAGCAAAGGCGTATCAACAGATCGTCAAAATCGGTCGTACGCACCTGCAAGATGCAACACCGCTTACAGTTGGTCAAGAAATTAGCGGCTGGGTTTACATGCTGGATCGTTCGAAAGAAATGATTCTAGAATCAACTGAGAAAATGAGAGAGCTCGCGATTGGCGGAACCGCTGTTGGTACAGGGATTAACGCACATCCTGAGTTTGGACAATATGTCGCTGAAGAAATCAGCCAGCTGACAGGTCAAACCTTCAATTCTTCACCAAACAAATTCCATGCGCTGACAAGCCATGATGAAATTACGTATGCACACGGTGCCTTAAAAGCACTTGCGGCTGATTTAATGAAAATTGCCAAT
The DNA here is from genome assembly GCF_024498355.1 of Bacillus pumilus. Classification (GTDB taxonomy): domain Bacteria; phylum Bacillota; class Bacilli; order Bacillales; family Bacillaceae; genus Bacillus; species Bacillus pumilus_P. The sequence continues at coordinate 2,890,981 of NZ_CP101833.1, read as the reverse complement.
GATGTGAGATGGCTTGCAAGTGGTCCTCGCTGTGGAATTGGCGAATTAATCATTCCTGAAAATGAGCCAGGAAGCTCTATTATGCCAGGAAAAGTCAACCCAACCCAAAGTGAAGCTTTAACAATGATTGCTGCGCAAATCATGGGAAATGATGCAACAATCGGCTTTGCAGCAAGCCAAGGAAACTTTGAGCTCAACGTATTTAAGCCGGTCATCATCTATAACTTCCTGCAATCAGTTGAGTTACTGGCTGACGGCATGAACTCATTCCATGACAAATGTGCAATTGGAATCGAACCAAACCTAGAAACAATCGAGAAAAACCTGAATAATTCATTGATGCTTGTGACGGCACTTAACCCGCACATCGGGTATGAAAATGCAGCGAAAATTGCCAAGCTTGCTCACAAAGAAGGATTAACATTAAAAGAAGCGGCACTTCAATTAGAGCTCTTAACAGAAGAGCAGTTTGAACAGTTTGTCAAACCAGAAGAAATGGTGACACCGAAAGCAAAATAAGAAACCAGGGGCGGCTGCCCCTGGTTTTTTTAATTTAAAGATATGGTGAACAAAATTAAAACCTAGGGGCTGCCTAGGTTTTATAAATGATCCTCTTTCAAAATGCGCAAAAGTGACTCAGATATGGATTGGAGCGGCACGTGCAATTTCAGTTGATACAGCATGCCTTTCAGGATGACTTGTCTTGGTTTTTGTTTATTGAACTCATTTTCTAAAATGCCGAGAGCTTCAAATAAATCAGGCTCGTCTTTCACTTCATAGTGTTCTTCTGCAAGCTCTCTTAATTCTTTTAACAGAGATTCTGTCAGCGGGTCGAATGACCGTTCATAAATAGGACCAAACCAATCACTCGCTTGATCTACGGAAATGAGCGGACTATCGTTTCGCTTCATCATGCCGCCCATCAAATCATCGATACGGTGAATCATGGTTGTGGCAAGCTCTTCAGCCTCTAGCTGAAAATCATATAAAATCGCAAGCTCAAAATAAACGTGACTCATGCCCTCGATCGTCAAACAAAGATCAGCCATATAAGGAATCGCTGCGTCACCATACACCTGTTTAATGTTATCAATGTGAAGCTGGATGGTTGCAAGCCTAATTTGTTTTGCGAGCTGCTGCGTTTCTTCATTCAATGGAAGAGCTCGATCGCTCAGCTGCATTTTAATAAAATCTTTTTGCTGCAAAATATTATCGTAATAGACAGTGAGCTGTTTGCGGTAGGCTTCTTTTGGTGTGCCGCCCTCTGTTTGAACCTCATGAATCCGGGTAAATACCTTATCGTAATAGTAATGCAAGATCGAAATGAGCAGTGCTTCCTTTGATTTAAAATAAAGATAAAAAGCACCCTTTGACATATGGCATTCATCCGCAATTTCCTGAACAGACGTTGTATTGTAGCCTTTGCTGGCAAATAATTTCATGCCGGCCTCAATGATCATTTTTTCTTTCTTTTTCAATATGAATGTCATCCTTTCTTACCGAGAGACAAATGTCTGAGGAAACGTGCGCAAAGAGATGTGACTTATCGGTCATAAACGACGAAACTTTTCAAAAATTAATCAGATTGTAACTTGTTTTTTACAGTGTAATTCTTTATATTATAAAGTAAGGTGACCAACTGGTCAAAATATGTGAAAGGATGATGTTCCATGAGAGAAATCGATGATATGATTAGACGCTTGCGAACAAAAGGGATTCAAGTAGAAAAAGTCAAAATGCCGAAAGAAACCACAATTGAAAAGAAATGGATGTATCAAGCTGGTAAGAAGATTAAAGCCACATACCGTGATTTCAATGGGTATTCATTCATCTAAAAAAGACTGCGGTCTAAAACCTACAGTCTCTTCTTTGGAACAGTGATCGTATAACGTACACCTAGATCATCATTTTCAATAGATATGGACGCTTGATGCATTGAAAGGATTCGTTTGACAATGCTTAACCCAATACCGAATTCGCCCTTTTTTCCCTTACTAAAAGGTTCGTATAGGTTGGATAGCATATGTTCTTCAATTGGAGGACCGTCATTCCGAATAACAATGCGGATTTGATCCTCTTCCTGCTTCATATGAATATCAATTTTACTTTTCGCGTAGCGAAGTTGGTTTTCTAGTACATTTTCAAATAATTTGCTCCATTGTTCTGGATCGCCTTCAAGTGTAGCCTCATCATCTAAGTCCACGTTCCACTGCAATTCATTTTTCGACCAGCGTATTCGGTCGACCACTTCCAGCATCGTATTACTCACGAGGAAGGAAGAATGTGCGGGGTGTTGATTTGATAAATAATCAAGCTTTGTTAAGTACAGCAAATCCTTGATTTTCTTCTCAAGCTTTTCTGCTTCACCTTCAATGACTTCCACCGTTTGTTCAAGATCTCCCTTAGGAAAAATACCATCTTTAATGGACTGCGTATAGCCGCGGATGACCATGACAGGTGTCTTTAAATCATGTGATATATTTTGCAAAAGTGTTCGTTCCGTTTCATCCTTTTGAATGAGTTTTTGTCTCATTTCTTCAATGGTGTGACCGAGCTTGCCGATCTCATCTTGCCGGTCAACGATCACAGGGTCGTCCCAGTCCTCTTGTGCAATCCGCTTCACGTGCTTTTCAAACGCAACGATCGGACGCGATAAGTAGCGGGCAAGCCAAATAGATGGAATCCAGCTCAGTAAAATAACGGTGCCTAAGATCAATATCAGCTGTTTAAACAGCGTAAAGGACAAGTCGTCTCGATAAGAGTCTGGTGCATAGGACAGGAGAATATATTGTGTATTGCCTGTTGATACCTTTTTGATCACAAAAAAGATATGCTGGCCATTGACCTCTTCAGAATAGCGTTTTGTTGCGCTTTTTTGTTTTTTCACAAAGGATTGGACCTTCTCAATAAACGCATGCGGGAAAAACTGTGCCATTTGGTTTAATTCATCAGACGGGATCAGAATGTGCTGAACCGAGCGATTTTCTGGTGTCGACTTTGGCGAGCCGTCTCGGTTCAACGGGTATTCTGTCAGCACTTGCTGCTCATTTTCGATATTTTTATAAATTTCATTCGTGAAGAAGTTGCGTAATGTGTTTGAAAATAAAATGATCAGGACAATCGAAATCGTCAGCAAAATGCCGGAGATCACGACCCAAATTTGAAAAGCGAGTGGTTTGTTCTTCATCCCTTTAGCATCCTATAGCCAAATCCATAGATGGTCTCGACTTTTAAATCAGGCATTTTTTTGCGCAGCCGTCTGACAAGGTCATCGACAACACGATCTGTCCCGAAGTAATCGTGTCCCCAAATCTTGACGAGTATATCTTCTCTGGAAAAAGCATGTCCTTGATGATGTGTAAATAAGAGCAGCAAGTCAAATTCCTTAGAAGTTAAGTTAATGAGCTGATCTCCTTCATACACCTCTCTTATATCCTCATGAATGACATAGGAGGAAACGGGTGTGATACTTTGCTGCTGCGGGGCACCACTGTTTTTATACACAAGCTCCAGCAGCTTTTGCACCCGGATAATCAGCTCCCGCGGAAGAAATGGTTTCGCAATGTAATCACTGCTCCCTAGCTCTAAGCCGAGGACACGATCAATATCTGCATCACGAGCTGAAATGAAAATGACCGGTACGTCAGGTGATGCAGCTTTGATTTCTTTAATGAGTGTGTAGCCGTCCGTATCAGGCAGCATGATATCTAAGATCCATAGATGCGGCGGCTTGTTCATTGCCTCACGTGCCGCTTCTCCGGTTAAAAAAGAGGAGACATTCCAATTTTCACTTTCTAAATATTTGGTTAAAAGTTCATTTAAGTTTTGTTCATCTTCCACTAAATAAATGGTGTACGACAAAGTCTTCCACATCCTCTCAACGTCATTATAACGGGATACAAAGGCGGCATGTCAACAATCACACGCTTTTTTCACAATTTCACATATTCTTCTCATCATTATCCCATAATGTTTGATTATGATAAGCTCAAGGGAAAAAAGGGCATAGACAAAAGGCTGAAGAATAGGTGCTTTTCACCAATGTGCGCACCTTGCTTTTTTTCTATGAATAAGTATTATATAATTTGACATATTGCCATAAAGTATTTTCAATGATCTTGCCATTAAGAGGACATGAGTCCTATCTACACATATGAATGAAGCATGTCATGAAAATGATGCAAAGGAGTGCAAGCGATGGATTTCCGAAAAGAAGATGAAGAGAAAAAGATGAATCATCAAGAAGACGCACATCAAGAAGAAACACATCAAGAGAATGAAAAACAAATAGACGAACCACAAAAAGAGAAAGAACTCGTTTTTCACCAACATGAAAACGAAACATCTGCATCTCAGGAGAATGTGACAAACAGATCTCCTCAAATGATGGATGACCGTGCTTCTAAAAAAGAGAAAAAACGGAAGGCTGCATGGCTGAGCCCGATTCTTGGGGGGATTATTGGCGGAGGTCTTGTGCTTGGCATTACGCCGCTTTTGCCGCAGTCACAGGATACAGCCGCAAACACTCAAACCCAAACAGCGTCAAGTGAACCGGCAACCTCTGATAATTTCTCAACAAAACAAATCACCAATGCCACGAATGTAGCTGATATGGTAGAAGATTTAGAGCCGACCATTGTAGGGGTTTCAAACTATCAATCTACACAAAATTCGTTCGGTCTTAGCGGTGATTCAACAGAAGCAGAAGCTGGAACGGGTTCCGGTGTCATCTTTAAAAAGGATGGCAAGAAGGCGTACATTATTACAAATAACCACGTAGTCGAGGGTGCCAATAAATTAAAGGTCACGCTTTATGATGGGAAAACAAAAGAAGCGAAGCTAGTCGGCAGTGACGTCATGACTGATTTAGCCGTTGTCGAGATTAACGCTGACGGTATTGATAAAGTGGCAAGCTTTGGTGATTCTTCTAAGCTTCGTGCTGGAGACAAAGTAATCGCCATTGGAAATCCGCTCGGTGCGCAGTTCTCAGGTACTGTGACAGAAGGGATTATTAGTGGTGTTGACCGTACCGTTGAAGCGAATACATCATCTGGTACTGTTGAGATGAATGTGCTGCAAACAGATGCAGCGATCAACCCAGGGAACAGTGGAGGTCCACTGATCAATACGAATGGTCAAGTCATTGGTATCAACAGCTTGAAAATTAGCGAAAGCGGTGTGGAATCACTCGGCTTCGCGATCCCAAGTAACGATGTGAAACCGATTGTAGATGAGTTATTGAAAAATGGAAAAGTCGAACGTCCTTATCTTGGCGTACAAATGATTGACCTTGAGCAAGTGCCTGAAACGTATCAGGAAAATACGCTCGGATTATTTGATAAACAAATCGGCAAAGGCATTTACGTAAAAGATGTATCAAAAGGATCTCCTGCACAAAAGGCAGGCTTGAAATCTGGAGATGTGATCATCAAGTTTAAAGGGAAAGACGTGGCGAACAGCTCTCAGCTGAAAGAAATTCTTTACAAAGAAACAAAGATTGGCGATAAAACCACAATGACCGTCATCCGTGAAGGGAAGAATAAAAATCTAGATATTACCCTTGGGCAGTCTGAAACTGAATAAATGAAAACAGGTGGATGAAAGGCCCACCTGTTTTTTTTGTGCTTATTTTTTTGATGAGAGTGTACGTAAGATGATTTTTTCCCACAAGTTCCAAGGCAAGAGCTGCTTTGCTGTAAATGAAAGTCTAACGCCTTTCCCAACAAGATATCTTAGCTGTTTCAGCTGTTTCTTTTCTGCAAGTGTGACAACGAGCTCCGCGACTTCACGAGGATCTCCGTAGTTTGATTTCTGGGCATCGAAATAACCCATCATCTTTTGATAGATGCTTGTGTATTTAGAATCTTCCGCTGGCTGAATCATCTGTTCGTTCATGGAGGTGTTCCAAATATTTGTTTGGAAAGAGCCCGGCTCGATCAAGGCCGCCTGTATACCGAACGAGGCCAGTTCAATGCGCAAGCTCTCTGTATAGCCCTCCAAAGCAAACTTGGAGGATACATATGGAGAAAGTGCGGGCATTCCCATTAATCCGCTGATGCTGCTCATATTGAATATCTTTGCACCGCTTGTCATAAACGGAAGAACCGCTTGTGTCATTTCCATCACACCAAAGACATTCACCTCGAACTGCTGGCGGTACGTGTCAATAGGTACCTCTTCAGCAAAGCCAGCATAGGCGGTCCCTGCATTGTTCACGAGCAGGGTAATGGGTGCATAGGCATCCAGTTTTTTCTTAAATGCTTGAATCGACTGCGTGTCAGCCACGTCTAATGCTTCAATATGTATAGATTCGGATAAAGAGGCTTGCTTCATTTCTTCGGTGAGCTTTTTGGCATTGGCTTCCTGCCTGACACCAGCAATCACTGTATAGCCTTGCTTAGCGAGGCGCATCGTGATAAGTTTTCCAAAGCCGCTATTGGCACCAGTCACAATGGCTGTTTTTTTCATCATCCGGTTCTCCTTTTGACGTATATTTTTTGTTTTCATTTACCATAACACACTGTTTAGTTGAATAACGAAAAGAAGCTTGGAGAAGAATAAAAAACGATGATGTGAAATAGGAGGAAACACATGATGTGTTGGAAGAAGGCGGGACTAATAGGAGTGCTGCTCTTTATGCTGTCCGGCTGTCAATCAATCGAACCGTTACAGCATACAAATGAAGCAGAAGCAGAGAGTTTGTCGGCTGTTCAAATGAAGGAACTGCCATTTCAGCATCTGCACCTGCATGTACAATATGGACATAAAAGTGAATTATACGAAGCCACCTACCGTCAGGCGAGCGGCAAAGAAGAAGCGCTCATTCGAGACCATATGAATGGTGTCCGCTATGAAGGAGAAGAAGCTTTGCGAGAGATGAAGATGAAGCTAAATGATATGTCTATTCCTAGCGCAAAGATGAATGAAGCGTATGTAAATGAACTATTAGCTGCTTTTAATTTAGATGACGATTATCAGCGGATTCAGGTCGATATAAAGCTCGAAGATGGGACAAAACGTACATTCCAAAAGAAGAAGTAAACGAGACTTTCTCATTTTTTAATTGAAAATGATTTTCAAGATCACTTAAATCTGATACACTAAATTGAGATAAGTGATCTTTTCCGTCTATACATAGACGATATTCAATATAAAAAATTTGCATGAGAAAAGGAGCGTTTGAGCGGAATGAGTGCCATTTCTACTGAAGGTTTAAGCTTAGGCTACGGAGAAACAATGATCATAGATGAACTAAATGTATCAATCCCTAAGGGTGAAATCACAGTATTTATTGGCAGCAATGGATGCGGTAAATCCACGCTACTTCGCTCTTTGGCCCGTCTCATGAAGCCAATGGGCGGTTCTGTCCTGCTTGAAGGTCATTCCATTGCAAAATTACCAACAAAGGAAGTAGCGAAACAGCTCGCCATTCTTCCACAAGGGCCAGAAGCACCAGAAGGATTAACCGTGCATCAGCTAGTGAAGCAAGGGAGATATCCTTATCAAAATTGGCTGAAGCAGTGGTCGAAGCAAGACGAAGAAGCGGTGAATCGCGCACTGAAGTCAACAAAGATGGAAGACCTCGCTGATCGAACGGTTGATTCATTATCAGGTGGACAAAGGCAGCGTGCATGGATTGCGATGACGTTAGCGCAGGAGACGGATATTATCTTGTTAGATGAACCAACGACGTATTTAGACATGACGCATCAAATTGAAATCCTTGACCTTCTTTTTGACTTAAATGAAAAAGAGCAGCGCACGATTGTGATGGTTCTTCATGACCTCAATCTCGCATGCAGATATGCTCATCATCTTGTAGCGATTAAAGACAAGACGATTTATGCAGAAGGTAGACCGGAAACCGTCATTAATTGTGATCTCGTGAAAAATGTCTTTGATATGAATTGCCAAGTGACAACAGATCCTTTATTCGGAACACCATTATGTATTCCGCATGGCAGAGGACGCTGTATTGTGCAACAAGCGCAAGCCGAGACATTTCTTGCTGCAAGATAATCGTATGTCAAAAGCCTGACATCTGTCACTCACAGAGTCAGGCTTTTTTCTGAAAAAGGGAGCGGAAAATGAATGGGAAATGAATTAGACGAAAAGCTTGAAGGCTTGCTTGATAAATATACAGAACTGCTGCTTGGTGAAACGACCGAAGCACTGAAAAAAGATGTGAAACAGTGGGTGATCTACTCGCATATTGCCAAAAGCATGCCGCCTTTAGCAAAGCATTTTAACGAAACGTATCCAGAGGCAAAAGAAGAGATCAAAGAAACCATTCAGCGGATCAAACAACTGAATGAAGCTCATCGAGCCAAAAAAGACCGCTAAAAAACTGCCAGCATCATACTGACAGTTTTTCTCTTTATGACATCTGTGATGATCCGTATGGAGATTGATCTGTCAGTGTTTGCTGGAATTTCTGGTGTGCCTGCTGTAGCTTTTGCTGGTCAGCCGCTTCAACAGAATACCAGCCATATCTGAACATGACATCATATAAATGTCTTTGTGTTTTCTGTGTTTCGAGCGCAATTCGCTGAATATCTTGGTAAAGAGATTCATGACTGAATTCATTGAGTGCTGTGTTGTATCCGCTTGTCATATACTTTTCAGTCGACAAGAGATCCGTGATAAAATCACGATCATTCATGTTTGTTGTCGTGGGAACCGGGGTTTGTGGATTCCCGATTTTTTGTTGGTTTTGCTGTTCCATGTTATTTTCCTCCTATTGCATAAAGCCAGTAGACTGGCCTTGCCCTGAGCTGCCTAAATGCTGAAGAATTTGTGTGTAATGCTGATGGTGCATTTGGCCAACTTGATTTAATTCTTGTTTCAATGTTTGGTCCTGACAATGCTCGGCCATAAAATGAGCTTTTTTCATGGCAATCAAATTCCAGTTCAGCATATCCTCTAAGTACAAAGAATCCTTTACTGAAATGACCTGTGGGGGCATATTCATTTGCTGATTGTTCAAGATGTGTTCCTCCTTACGATTTTGTTTCTTTACTGATTCTTTTTATATTGCTGATTTTGACTGGTCTTTTTTCCGCCTAGGTCTGCTTCCTGTGATGGACCTGCGTTTCCTTTTACACTTGCAGCACTTACGCCTGCTTTCGATGGGTTTTTCTTCAAACGAGACATGTGGACATCACCTCCATTCTTACAATTCCCTCTCGTCTTTAATTCATACGCTGTAAAGTGAGGCACATGAGAATGTGTAAATTTTTGAAATCTGCTATTGAACTGTTTCGGAAAATCTTTTAAGATAAAGAAAGAGGTATTGCTTTTTTTTGGACAAAAAATGAATGACTGTTCATTCAAAATGTTTAGGGGGATATTTATGTGCAAACATATTCGCAAGGCGGCTGTCATTGGTTCAGGTGTCATGGGCTCAGGCATTGCTGCACATCTAGCCAATATCGGGATACCAGTAACATTGCTAGATATTGTGCCAAATGAACTGACAAAGGAAGAAACGGCAAAAAAGCGAACGCTTGATCACCCTAGTGTTCGAAATAGATTAAGTCAAGAAGCGATGAAAAAATTGTTAAAGCAAAAGCCAGCACCTCTTACTTCAGCGAAAAACCTATCATACATCACACCAGGAAATCTCACAGATCACCTTTCCTTATTACATGACGCTGACTGGATCATCGAAGTCGTCACTGAAAAGCTCAGCATTAAACAACACGTATTCTCTCTCATCGACGAACACCGCAAAGAAGGCAGCATCGTATCAAGTAATACATCCGGTATTTCTGTTGAAAAAATGACAGAAGGCCGATCAGATGATTTTAAACGCCACTTCTTAGGCACTCATTTTTTTAACCCAGCCCGTTATTTAAAGCTCTTAGAAATCATTCCTATTCAAGAAACAGATCCAGAAGTACTTTCATATATGAAAACATTTGGTGAGGATGTACTCGGCAAGGGCGTTGTCGAAGCGAAAGATACGCCGAACTTTATTGCCAACCGCATTGGGACTTATGGACTTCTTGTCACAGTGCGAGAAATGCTTGAGAACAAATATACAATCGGAGAAGTGGATTCTGTCACAGGACCACTCATAGGCAGACCGAAAAGTGCAACCTTCCGTACACTTGATGTGGTCGGACTCGACACATTTTCTCATGTAGCCCGCAATGTGTATGAACAGGTAGAAGGAAAGGAGAAGGATATTTTCCAGCTGCCTGAGTTTATTGAAAGAATGCTCGAAAAAGGGTGGATTGGCAGTAAAGCAGGGCAAGGGTTCTACCAAAAAAACGGGAAGACCATTTTAGAGCTTGATCCTGTGACACTCACATACGGAGAACGGACGAAGCTGAAGGACCCGGGCATTGACATTGCCAAGCAGCAAAAGGGAACAAAAGCGAAATTGAAAGCGCTTATTTATCAAGACGGGCGTGCTGGGCAATTGCTCTGGAATATGACAGCACCTGTGCTTCTTTATTCAGCTCATCTAAAAGGCGACATTGCGGATGATATTCAGTCCATCGATAACGCCATGAAATGGGGATTTGGCTGGCAGCATGGGCCATTCGAGCTGTGGGATGCGATTGGTGTGAACAAAGCCGTCAACCGAATGGAAGCAGAAGGGCATAGCATCCCGTCGTGGGTGCAAGATATGCTTTCAGAAGGACATGACACGTTCTATCAAGAAAATGCCGAAGGAGAGCGTGCATTTTATCAAAAAGGCGCTTATGAACAGGAAGAAGGAAACGACAAAAATATTTCGTTAGCTAGATTGAAAAAGAAACACGATGTCATTTTCAAAAATACGGGTGCGAGCTTGATCGATATCGGTGATGATGTTGCCTTACTTGAATTCCATTCGAAAAGCAATGCAATTGGGCTTGATGTCATTGATATGATCAATCGTGCTGTAGATGAAACGGAAAAGAATTATAAAGGGCTTGTCATCGGTAACCAAGGAAAGAACTTCTGTGTTGGTGCCAATCTTGCCCTAATTTTAATGGAAGCACAGGACGACAACTTCTTTGAAATTGATTTTGTTATTCGCAGGTTCCAGCAGGCGATGATGAAGGTGAAGTATAGTGACCGACCAGTTGTTGCTGCACCGTTTGGCATGACGCTTGGCGGAGGGACTGAGCTTTGTCTTCCGGCAGCCGCTATCCAAGCGTCCAGTGAAACGTATATGGGACTTGTGGAAGCGGGGGTCGGACTGATACCAGGCGGAGGCGGAAACAAAGAACTCTATATTCGCCATCTGCAAGGAGCGGGAAAGCCTTCTGCAACTGCGATACAAGATGCTACACTGCAAACCTTTGAAGCCATTGCGATGGCAAAGGTATCTACATCAGCAGAGGAAGCGCGTGATATGAAGATGCTCCGCGTGAATGACCGGATCAGCATGAATGGTGATCATTTAATCCATGATGCGAAACAACTCGTTCTTTCTCTTGATGAAGCGGGTTATCGTGCGCCGCTTAAGCAAAAGGTGCCCGTTATGGGGGAAACAGGATACGCAGCGATGGTGCTGGCTGCTGAAAATATGAGATTGTCTGGATACATTTCAGACCATGACATGACCATTGCGAAAAAACTAGCCCATGTCATTTCTGGCGGCAAATTGTCATTTGGTACAGAGGTGGATGAACAATACTTATTAGAGCTTGAAAGGGAAGCCTTTTTAAGTCTTGTAGGAGAAGCGAAATCACAGGCACGCATGCAGCACATGCTCGTTAAAGGAAAACCTTTACGTAACTAGGGGGGAGTCAAAATGAGAGAAGCAGTGATTGTAGCTGGCGCAAGAACACCAGTAGGGAAAGCCAAAAAAGGATCATTAAAACATGTCAGACCTGATGATATGGGCGCATTGTGTGTAAAAGAAACGCTAAAGCGTGCCGGTGATTACGACGGACAGATCGATGATTTGATTATCGGATGTGCGACGCCAGAAGCAGAGCAAGGGTTAAATGTGGCCCGGAATATTGGGGCATTAGCTGGGCTGCCTTATACCGTACCTGCCATCACCATTAACCGCTACTGTTCGTCTGGTCTTCAGTCTATCGCTTACGCTGGTGAACGGATTATGCTGGGGCAGGCAGAAACCATTTTAGCCGGAGGCGTCGAATCGATGTCGCAGGTCCCAATGATGGGTCACTCCATTCGTCCAAACGCTCTTTTGGCAGAGCAAGCGCCTGAATACTATATGAGCATGGGGCATACAGCGGAGCAAGTGGCGCAAAAGTATCAGGTCACACGGCAAGATCAAGATGCTTTTGCGGTGAGAAGCCATCAAAAGGCAGCAAAGGCATTGCAGGAGGGGAAATTTTCAGATGAAATTGTTCCCGTTGATGTGACAGAAAGACGGGTAGGAGAGCAGTATCAATTAGAAGAACATCCATTTACGTTCTCACAGGATGAAGGTGTGAGAGCGGGCACTACAGAGGAGATTCTCTCAACCTTACGACCTGCTTTCTCAACAAAAGGAACGGTGACCGCAGGAAACTCCTCACAAACAAGTGATGGCGCGGCGTGTGTGATGATGATGGATCGCGCGAAAGCATCCTCTCTTTCACTTCAGCCACTTGCTAAGTTTAGAGCGTTTGCTGTTGGCGGTGTACCGCCTGAGGTGATGGGAATTGGTCCGGTTGAAGCGATTCCGCGTGCGCTAAAAATCGCTGGGCTTGAGCTGAAGGACATTGGGCTGTTTGAATTAAACGAAGCGTTTGCGTCTCAGGCCATTCAAGTCATTCGTCATTTAGGGATCGATGAAGAGAAGGTGAATGTCAATGGCGGGGCAATTGCGCTAGGACATCCGCTCGGCTGTACAGGAACGAAACTAACGCTGTCACTCATTCATGAAATGAAACGACGAAACGAGCAATTTGGCATTGTGACGATGTGCATCGGTGGGGGCATGGGAGCAGCGGGCATTTTTGAATTGATCTAAAGGGGGAGAACAGGATGAAAGCAATGGAAGATGTGAAAAAGGGTGGCAGTTTTTTAATTGATGAGACGAATTATGAGCATATCTTTACGCCAGAGGATTTCTCTGATGAACATCAAATGATCGGGAAAACAACAGAGGATTACATTTTACAAGATGTTGTCCCGCATATAGATCAAATTGAAAATCATGAATTCGAGCATTCTGTCAGGCTTCTAAAAAAGGCTGGAGAGCTTGGACTGCTTGGAGCGGACGTTCCTGAGGAATTTGGTGGACTCGGGTTAGATAAAATCAGTTCAGCCATCATTACTGAAAAATTCGCCAGAGCAGGTAGCTTCTCACTTTCCTATGGTGCTCATGTTGGCATTGGTTCTCTGCCGATCGTGCTGTTCGGAAATCAAACGCAAAAGGAAACGTACCTGCCAGGACTCGCCTCTGGAGAAACCATTGCGGCGTACGCACTAACGGAGCCAGGTTCAGGCTCTGACGCACTTGGGGCAAAAACAACCGCGGTCCTGAATGAAGCTGGAACACATTATGTCCTCAATGGGGAAAAGCAGTGGATCACGAACTCCGCATTTGCAGATGTCTTTGTTGTGTATGCGAAGATTGACGGTGAACACTTCTCTGCTTTTATCGTAGAAAAGGATTTTCCAGGTGTCAAAACTGGGCCTGAAGAGAAAAAGATGGGCATTAAAGGATCATCGACGAGAACGTTAATTCTAGAAGATGCCGAAGTGCCAAAAGAGAATTTACTTGGTGAAGCAGGCAGAGGCCATGTCATTGCCTTTAACATTTTGAATATCGGACGCTATAAGCTGGCAGTCGGCACAATCGGTGCGTCAAAACGGGTCATTCAATTATCAGCAGAATATGCGAACCAGCGTAAGCAGTTCAAAACACCGATTTCTCAATTTAGCTTAATTGGTGAAAAAGCAGCTAACATGTCAGCAAAGCTCTATGCCATGGAAAGTGCTGTTTACCGCACAGTGGGGCTATTTGAACAGCGGATGGGTCTATTAAGTGAAGAAGAGCAAAAGGACGGGAAACAAATTGCGCAATCCATTGCAGAATATGCAATTGAATGCTCTCTTTGTAAAGTGCTTGGCTCTGAAACACTCGATTACATTGTGGATGAAGGTGTGCAGATTCATGGCGGATATGGTTTCATGCAAGAATACGAAGTCGAAAGAGCCTATCGTGACTCACGAATTAACCGTATTTTTGAAGGAACGAACGAAATTAACCGTTTACTTGTACCAGGCACATTCTTGAAGAAAGCGATGAAAGGGGAGCTTCCTCTTCTTCAAAAAGCGCAAACCTTGCAGGAAGAGCTGATGATGATGATGCCGGAAGAACCAGGTGATCAGCCGCTCGATCAAGAAAAATATTTGCTCGTCCATGCGAAAAAGATCGCCTTGATGGTGGCAGGCATGGCAGCGATGAAATATGGGAAAGCATTAGACAAAGAGCAAGAAATCCTTGTGAACATAGCAGATATCGTCAATGAACTGTTTGCTGCTGAATCGGCGATCCTGCGTACAGAAAAAGCCATCGCTGCATCAGGCCCAGAAAAGAACGCTCAAAAGCTCGCCTACACACAAATTTTCACGCAGGAAGCCTTTTTAAAGATTGAAGCCCACGCAAAAGAATCATTGATCGCGATGGAAGAAGGAGATTCACTCCGTATGAGTCTGTCAGCCCTTCGTAAACTGACAAGATTCACGCCGATCAATGTCATTGCTAAAAAGCGTGAGGTGGCGAAACGAATCTTTGAAGCAGAGAAATATATCGTGTAAAAACGGTTCGAAAGGTGTGGAGTGTACTCCGCACCTTTTTGTAAGCATACATTTAGGTTTTTAAAATATTTTGTGATAAAATGTTGTCACAATTTGCAGGAGGTGAAAATGGTGGCTTTAGATTTTTACGAATACCCATCTTGCGGTACATGCCGAAAAGCAAAAAAGTGGCTGGAAGAACACAATAAAGACATCAACAGCATACATATCGTCGAAGAGACGCCTGATAAAGAAACCCTAAAAGCACTTTACGAAAAGAGCGGTTTAGAGCTGAAGAAATTCTTTAATACAAGCGGACAGAAATACCGAGAGCTGCAGCTGAAAGATCAACTTCCTGCAATGTCAGAGGACGAGCAGCTCGAATTACTTGCGTCTAACGGAATGCTGATTAAGCGTCCAATTACAACAGACGGCAAACGAGTGACAGTTGGATTTAATGAAGATACATTTAAAAGCGTCTGGAAATGATGTAACTTTCATTCAGATTGTGGTATCTTCAATATAGACGGAAAGAAAAGACTGGAGGGGTATTGAATGAGCACACCAAAAGATTTACGTTATTCAGAAGAACATGAATGGGTCAAAGTAGAAGGAGATAAGGTGCGTATCGGTATTACGCATTTTGCTCAATCTGAGCTAGGCGATATCGTGTTCGTTGAGCTTCCTGAAGTAGGAGACAAAATCACAGCGGACGAGCCTTTCGGAAGTGTAGAATCAGTCAAAACTGTTTCTGAACTTTACGCACCGATCAACGGCACAATCGTTGAAGTAAACGATGAGCTGGATGACAGCCCAGAGTTCGTCAACGACTCTCCATACGAAAAAGCATGGATGATTGTTGTAGAGCCAGCTGATGCGTCTGAAATCGAGAACTTAATGACAGCTGAGCAATACGAAGAAATGACAAAAGAAGACTAATTCATGTGAAATTGGACACTCTACCTTTATGGGGGGTGTCCAATTTGTCTTTTCAAAAAGAACAGGTGGATATAACAGAGCATGTCACTGGGCGATTCAAAGAAAGCGGCATGGTGCTTTATCATCAAAATGAAGAGATTGGCACGATGATTAGTGAAAATCAATATGAGTTAAAATCGGGTTATTCCTATGATCAAAATCGTTTTTATCGTCTGTCAGATACATTGACCCACGGGACAGAACAATATGTAGACTGTGACGATGAAAATGGCTGGTGCTAATCACAGTTAAGGCTGCAGTGAGCATAAGCTGCAGTCTTTTTGATGATCAAGTGCCTAATCTTTACAACCTGAATAAAAGATTGTAATCTAAGGAAGAAGTGAATCAACGTCAAAAGGGCCGGGTGATCGTGATGAACGTCGAGATAGAAAAGGTCATCATTGTAGAAGGTAAATCAGACAAACAAAAGCTAAAAGAAGTCATTAGTGAACCTGTTACCATCATTTGCACCAATGGTACGATCAGTACATCGAAGCTGGATCAGCTCGTGGACGATTTATTCGGAAAAGACGTTTACATATTAGCAGACAGTGACGATGCTGGCGACAAACTGCGGAAGCAATTTCGAAAAGAATTCCCTGAAGCACTTCATCTGTTTGTCGACAGAACGTACCGAGAAGTGGCCGCTTCACCGTCAGCCCACATTGCATCTATCCTATTAGCTGCAAACATTGATGTTCATTCGAAATATTTATGAGGGTGGACGTATATGAAAGAGATTGAAGAGCATGAATTGAAGGAGATAGAGGACGATTTATTTCTTTTGTACTTATATACACCGTTTTGCGGAACATGCCAGCTGGCAAAGAAAATGCTGACAGTCGTAGATGCCATGCAGCCGGATGTTCCATTTTACGAGAACAATTTAAACTACTCACCAGGCTTTGCGAAAGCATTTGAAATCGAAAGTGTACCTTGCTTTCTACTGTTTAAAAAAGGTGAGATTGTGCAAAAAGGCTACGCCTTTCACTCAGTTCCATATCTTCATGAAATGATTGAAACCGCTAAATAAAGCGGTTTTTTGTCATATTTCAAGCAATTCATTTGAAAATTTGTCGAGCTATTTATAAAGGACAAGCCGATGTTTGTAGAGAAATGTTATGTATAACCAAATGACAGGGAGGTTATACATGTGGAAAAAGTGAAAACCCATGGAAACGCTGGGCAGCGATTATTGTTAAAGCCGCTGCTCTCCTCATCATCCTTGAAGATTACATTTGAGGCGGAAACTGACTCTTGTACATTGATTGTGGATGAACGTGGTGAAGTGAAGAAACTGCCTGCAATTGAGTTATCGGATCTCATCTTCTATGGTGAGAGGAAAGAAATTCTACAATTATTAGATGGAGACATGTCCTTGCAGCAGCTTATCAGCAGGGGACAAGTCAAAGTCAAAGGCTCATTCCGCGCGCTTCTCAGACTAGAGGCTGTGCTTTGGCTGACGAACGGTTTTTTTCGGAAAATGATAACGTAGTCGTTTACTTGGAAATTAGCGATTTACAGCGTTGACATATCTCGGGTAGCATGATATTCTACGTTAGTAAAAACATGAACATCACATAAAACAACATATTTTCTCTTATTAAGAGAGGTGGAGGGACGTGCCCTATGAAACCCGGCAACCGTCAGCATAGCTGAAATTGGTGCCAATTCACTCAAAGCCGCAACGCTTTGAAAGATGAGAGAAAGGCGTATTTGAAATAAAAGGCCTTTCTGCTTGCGTTGCAGTTAGGTCTTTTTTACTGACTTAGCAGCAGGCTAGAGTCATGACAGCACGAAGAATAAATGAACGTATGTGATGGCAATCTATAGATTCAGCAAGAAAGCAGGTGAGCAGACTGTGATCCATTTACAGAATGTATCAAAAACGTACTACTCAAAAAGCGGAAATGTTGACGCAGTGAAAGACGTCAACTTGGATATTGATAAAGGTGAAATATTCGGAATTATCGGGTATAGCGGCGCGGGCAAAAGCTCTCTTATTCGCCTATTAAACGGTCTGGAGCTGCCAACAGAAGGAATTGTTGAAGTGGCAGGCAATCGGATCAATGAAGTATCGAATGCGAAACTTCGTAAAGCAAGACAGGAAATCAGCATGATCTTTCAGCACTTTAACCTACTTTGGTCAAGAACAGTAAGACAAAATATTATGTTCCCGCTCGAAATTGCAGGTGTTCCGACGTCAAAACGGAGAGCCCGTGCAAATGAACTAATTAAATTGGTCGGTTTAGAAGGGAAAGAAAATGCTTATCCTTCTCAGCTAAGCGGTGGACAAAAGCAGCGTGTGGGAATTGCGAGAGCATTAGCCAATGATCCAAAGGTTCTTCTATGTGACGAAGCTACATCTGCACTTGATCCACAAACAACAGATTCCATCCTTGATCTTTTGGCCGATATCAATAAACGATTAGGGCTGACGATTGTGCTCATCACACACGAAATGCACGTCATTCGCAAAATCTGTCATCGTGTGGCAGTGATGGAGAATGGACGTATTGTCGAAGAAGGCGAAGTATTACGCGTCTTCAGACAGCCGAAGGAAGAAATGACGAAGCGATTTGTGAAACAGCTTGCTGAACCAGAGGAAGCGAAAGAAACAATCGAACACGTCTTAGAGCGAGTAAAAGAGGGTCAGGTGGTACGGTTGTCCTTTATCGGCGATTCTGCCGAGCAGCCACTGATCACTGAAATCGTTCGATCTTTTGAGGTCGATGTGAACATCCTTCAAGGAAAGATTTCTCAAACGCAGGAAGGCGCGTTTGGAACACTCTTTATCCATATTAATGGAGAAGAGACCGAGGTTGAAAAAGCCATCGCCTATATCCAAAGCAAACAGGTTGAAATTGAGGTGATGACACATGTTTGAGAAATGGTTTCCGAACGTTGATCTAGATGTCATTTGGAATGCAACGGGTGAAACGGTGTACATGACACTCATTTCACTAGCATTTGCTTTTATTATTGGTATCATCCTTGGACTATTGCTCTTTCTGACTAGTAAAGGCGGTCTTTGGGAAAATAAACCGATTAACACCGTTATTGGGGCAGTCGTCAACATTTTCAGATCGATTCCTTTTATCATTTTAATCATTCTTTTATTAGGGTTTACAAAACTAATAATGGGCACTATTTTAGGTCCAAATGCAGCGCTGCCTGCGCTTGTCATTGGGTCAGCTCCTTTCTATGCACGTCTTGTCGAAATTGCACTGCGAGAAGTAGACAAAGGAGTCATTGAAGCAGCACGATCTATGGGAGCTAAAACGTCTACGATTATTTTCAAAGTATTGCTGCCAGAATCACTGCCAGCCCTTATTTCAGGCATTACCGTAACAGCGATTGCTCTAATTGGCTCTACTGCGATCGCAGGTGCAATTGGAGCAGGTGGACTTGGTGACCTTGCCTATGTGGAAGGATACCAATCTGGTAATACAGATGTCACACTAGTAGCCACTGTGTTTATTCTCATCATCGTCTTTATTATTCAAATAATCGGTGATTTGATTACAAATAAAATTGATAAACGTTAAGGGAGGATTTATTCATGAAGAAATTGATTTTAAGTGCACTATTTCTAGCATTTGCAGGCATTTTAGCTGCATGCGGTTCATCTAATAACGCAAGCGAAAGCAAAACCATCACGGTTGCGGCTTCAAAAACACCACATGCCGAGATTCTTGAAGAAGCAAAACCACTTCTAAAAGAAAAAGGCTACGATTTAAAAGTGAAAGTGCTTAGCGATTATAAAATGTACAACAAAGCGTTAGCTGAAAAAGAAGTGGATGCGAACTTTTTCCAACATATTCCTTACTTGAACGAAGAAAATAAATCTAACAAAGATTATAACCTGGTAAGTGCTGGTGCGGTTCACCTAGAGCCTTTCGGTATCTACTCTAAGAAATACAAATCAGTGAAAGATATTCCAAACGGCGGAACGATCATCATGACAAACAACGTAGCTGAACAAGGCCGTATGCTTGCTCTTCTGCAAAATGCTGGTGTCATCAAGCTTGATCCAAAAGTAGATACAATCAACGCAACAGTGAAGAACATTAAAGAAAACCCGAAGAACCTAAAGTTCAAAAAAATCGCTCCTGAACTAACAGCGAAAGCTTATGAAAACAGTGAAGGCGATGCCGTGTTTATTAACGTCAACTATGCGATTCAAAATAAATTGAATCCGAAAAATGATTCAATCGAACTTGAGCAAACGAAGAACAACCCATATGCAAACATCGTGGCTGTTCGCAAAGGTGAAGAAAAATCAGATAAGATCAAGACGTTAATGGAAGTTCTTCACTCTGATAAAATCAAAGAATTTATCGACAAAAAATATGACGGTGCAGTTCTGCCTGTATCTGAATAATACACAAAAAAACCTCGCTTTCATCAAAGCGAGGTTTTTTGTGTATTTTTTCAAATCTCGCTCATAATAAAAACGTACAAATGACCTGAAGGGATGGAAACAAGATGAACGAACAGCATATGAGCGGATCCATGCAGCAATCACTAACTGATTATAAAACCGCAATGGGTGAATTTCAGAAGAAAATGCCGGTGTTTGGGAAGAAATTCAATGAATTTACAGAGCAGTGCTTCCAGAGCGATTCATTAACGCAAAAAGAAAAACAAATGATTGCCCTTGGCATCAGTATTCATGCACAGGATGAATACTGCATGATTTATCATACAAAGGGAGCGCTCGATCAAGGGGCGACAGAAGAGAATTTGCTAGAGGTCGTCAGTGTGGCGGCAGCGTTCGGAGGCGGGGCAGCCCTTAGCCAAGGAATCACTGTCGTACAGCAATGTATTGATGAATTTGGAGGACATACTCATTAATAGAAGAAAAACATGGTATCTTTCCATCTCGGAGAGTTGAGTGCTTCTCATCCGAGTGTGTGAGAAAATATGCCAGCATAACGCGTTATACCCCTTTTGAGTGAAGCAGCATGCCTTTGATATAATAAAGCTACACTAAAAGAAGGGAATGGTTTATTATTTGTTCGGACCAGAGTACACTGGGATTGGATTATACCGCCGAGATGGAAAAGGCCATGCATAAATCTCATGGCATGAGCTATGCAGAGTATGAAAGAGACCATGACTTACGGATGAAAGTGGAATATAAACGAGAGCAGTCCTATCGAGATGAGAAAAGACAGCTTGCAAAAATGAATATACGAGGCTATTGATAGCTAAGGGGCGGGGAGAACAGTTTCCCGTCCTTTCTTTATGGAAACAGTCTTTTTGACATAAATCCTTTTATCCACCTGCATTTTTTGTTAGAATTTTGAGAGCATCCTCTCACGCATATCGTGAATGTGTTGTATTCAGTTTTAATTTGTTATAAAATTAGAATGAGAATAAATTGAGAATAATGATTATTTTGGAGGTATCGATATATGACTGCTTCGACATTAACAATTAAGGACTTGCACGTTGAGATTGAAGGGAAAGAAATCTTAAAGGGTGTAAACCTCGAGATAAAAGGTGGAGAATTCCACGCAGTAATGGGACCAAACGGTACAGGTAAATCTACGTTATCTGCTGCAATTATGGGTCACCCGAAATATGAAGTAACAAAAGGCAGCATTTTGTTTGATGGCGAAGATGTACTTGAAATGGAAGTAGATGAGCGCGCACAAGCGGGTCTTTTCCTTGCCATGCAATACCCATCTGAAATCAGTGGTGTCACAAATGCGGACTTCCTTCGTTCTGCCATTAACGCACGCAGAGAAGAAGGCGAAGAAATCTCACTTATGAAATTCATCCGCAAAATGGACGAAAACATGGAGTTCCTTGAAATGGACCCAGACATGGCGCAGCGCTACCTTAACGAAGGTTTCTCAGGCGGGGAGAAAAAACGTAACGAAATTCTTCAATTGATGATGATTGAACCAAAGATCGCCATCCTTGACGAAATCGATTCTGGACTTGATATCGATGCCCTGAAAGTGGTTTCTAAAGGAATTAATAAAATGCGCGGCGAAAGTTTCGGCTGCTTAATGATTACTCACTATCAGCGTCTGCTGAACTACATCACACCAGATCATGTCCATGTGATGATGCAAGGACGTATCGTGAAATCTGGCGGACCAGAGCTAGCGCAGCGTTTAGAAGCAGAAGGCTATGACTGGATTAAAAAAGAGTTAGGAATTGAAGACGAAACTGTTGGTCAAGAAGCGTAAGCGTTAGGAGGATTATTGATGACATTAGAAACGAAATTATCAGTAGATCAAGATTATGTCAAAAGCTTCTCCGAGAAGCATCAGGAACCGGCATGGATGAGTTCCCTTCGCTTACAGGCTCTTGAAAAAGCAGAAGATCTCCCAATGCCAAATCCTGACAAAACGAACATTTCAAAATGGAATTTAACCAATTTCAAACAGCATACAGTCGAAAGTGCGCCATTTGGATCACTAGAAGAGCTTCCAGAAGAAGTGAAATCGCTGATTGATCTAGATGACACAGACAAGACGGTCTACATTCAGCGTGATCAAACGCCAGCATACTTGTCTCTTTCAGCTGAAGCAAAAGACAATGGTGTGATCTTCACTGATATTCATACAGCGATCCGCGAACATGGAGATCTAGTGCAGAAATACTTCATGACTGATGGAGTGAAAGTAGATGAGCATAAACTAACAGCTTTACATGCTGCTTTAGTCAATGGCGGAGCTTTCCTCTATGTACCGAAAAATGTGGAGCTTGAAGCACCAATTCAAGCAGTCTACCTTCATGAAAATGACGAAACGACTTTGTTCAATCATGTCATCGTCGTAGCGGACGATCATAGTGCTGTCACATATGTAGAAAACTACATTAGTATTGCAAAGCCGGAAGAAGCGATCTTCAACATCGTTTCTGAAGTATTCACAGGAGCAAACGCTCGCGTCACATACGGAGCAGTAGATAACCTTGCAGAAGGTGTCACAGTGTATGTGAACAGACGCGGTATGGCAAATGGCCGTGACAGTAAAATCGAATGGGCGCTTGGCCTGATGAATGATGGAGACGTAGTGTCTGAAAACATCACAAAGCTCATGGGCGACGGTACATTCGGTGATACGAAATCAGTTGTTGTCGGCAGGGGCAATCAAACGGAAAACTTTACAACAAGCATCATCCACTTCGGTAAAAACTCTGAAGGGTATATCTTGAAGCATGGTGTCATGAAGGATCAAGCATCCTCTATCTTTAACGGAATCGGTAAAATTGAGCATGGCGCAACGAAGGCAAATGCAGAGCAGGAATCACGTGTCCTCATGCTGAGTGAGAAAGCACGCGGTGACGCAAACCCAATTCTATTAATTGATGAAGATGATGTAACAGCAGGGCACGCTGCTTCTGTTGGGCGTGTCGATCCAATTCAATTGTATTACCTCATGAGCCGCGGGATTTCCAAAGAAGATGCAGAAAGACTTGTCATTTATGGCTTCTTAAATCCAGTTGTCAAAGAACTGCCGATTGAAGGAGTTAAAAAGCAGCTCGTTTCTGTGATTGAAAGGAAAGTAAAATAATGAATATCAAAGACGTTCGTGAGCAATTTCCAATCCTTCATCAGCAAGTGAACGGACATGATTTGGTGTATTTGGACAGTGCAGCAACTTCTCAAAAACCAAGAGTGGTCATTGATGCAATGAATGAGTATTACCGGTCTTACAACTCGAACGTCCACCGGGGTGTTCATACCCTTGGCACAAAAGCAACGGACGCATACGAGGGTGCGAGAGAGAAAGTTCGTGCATTCATCCGTGCTTCATCTGTCCAAGAAATTATTTTTACTAGAGGTACAACAACGGCGTTAAACACAGTGGCGATCAGCTATGCTAGAGCAAACCTCAAAGAAGGCGATGAGATTGTCATTACGCACATGGAGCACCATGCGAATATCATCCCTTGGCAGCAAGCAGCAAAAGCAACTGGCGCCACATTGAAATATATTCCGTTACAGGAAGACGGCACGCTATCGCTTGAAGATGTGAAGCAAACGATCACACATCAAACGAAAATCGTCGCTGTCACACACGTCTCAAACGTATTAGGAACCATCAACCCGATTAAAGAAATCGCCAAAATTGCGCACGATCATGGTGCAATCATTGTCGTCGATGGTGCGCAAAGCACCCCGCACATGCAAATTGATGTTCAGGATCTAGATTGTGACTTTTTCGCATTCTCTGGGCATAAAATGTGTGGACCGACTGGTATCGGTGTGCTTTACGGGAAGAAGGACCTTTTGAATAATATGGAGCCTGCTGAGTTTGGCGGTGAAATGATCGACTTTGTGGATCTGTATGATTCCACTTGGAAAGAGCTGCCGTGGAAATTTGAAGCGGGAACACCGATTATTGCAGGAGCAGTTGGACTAGGAAAAGCGATTGATTTCTTAAATGACATCGGGATGGAGGAAGTCAGCCGCTATGAGCATCAGCTTGCCACTTATGCGCTTGAGCGCTTTAAGGAGCTTGAAGGTGCGACTGTTTATGGACCGCAGCACCGGGCTGGACTTGTGACGTTTAACTTAGACGACGTCCATCCGCATGATGCGTCAACTGTTCTGGATACGGAAGGTGTAGCCATTCGTGCTGGACATCACTGTGCACAGCCGCTTATGAAATGGCTTGGTGTATCAGCGACTGCAAGAGCAAGCTTCTATCTGTACAATACAGAAGAAGAGATTGACGAGCTCATCGCAGCGCTCCGTAAGACAAAGGAGTATTTTACGAATGTCTTTTAATGTAAACTTAGACACACTGTACAGACAAGTGATTATGGATCATTATAAAAATCCGAGAAACAAAGGTGTGTTAAACGACAGCATTGTCGTCGATATGAACAACCCAACGTGTGGTGACCGCATTCGTCTAACGATGAAAATCGAAGACCAAAAAGTCACTGATGCGAAATTTGAAGGAGAAGGATGCTCTATTTCTATGGCATCTGCCTCTATGATGACGCAGGCGATTAAAGGGAAAGATATTGAAACAGCTTTGAAAATGTCTCAGATTTTCTCCGATATGATGCAAGGAAAAGAATACGACGTTTCCATTGATCTTGGTGACATTGAGGCGCTGCAGGGAGTGGCAAAATTCCCAGCGCGCATCAAATGTGCAACACTATCCTGGAAGGCGCTTGAAAAAGGCGCATCTGCCGAAGAAAACGGCAAATCATAAGATTGGAGTGAAAATGGATGGCTAAAAAAATGCCAGATGTTGGTGAATATAAATACGGCTTTTCTGATAAAGACGTTTCCATTTTCCGTTCAGAGCGCGGACTGACAAAAGAAATCGTTGAAGAAATTTCTCGTATGAAAGAAGAGCCTCAGTGGATGCTCGACTTCCGTTTGAAATCTCTTGAGCACTTTTACAACATGCCGATGCCACAATGGGGCGGAGATTTAAATGCATTAAACTTTGATGAAATTACGTACTACGTAAAGCCATCAGAGCGTTCTGAGCGTTCTTGGGATGAAGTACCAGAAGAAATCAAACAAACCTTTGATAAGCTTGGAATCCCAGAAGCAGAGCAAAAGTATTTAGCAGGTGTATCTGCTCAGTATGAATCTGAAGTTGTGTACCACAATATGAAGCAAGACCTTGAAGACCTAGGGATTGTGTTTAAAGATACAGACAGCGCATTAAAAGAGAACGAAGACATCTTCCGTGAGCACTGGGCAAAAGTCATTCCGCCGACGGACAATAAATTTGCTGCGCTCAACTCGGCTGTATGGTCTGGTGGTTCATTTATCTACGTACCAAAGGGCGTAAAAGTAGATACACCACTTCAAGCATACTTCCGTATCAACTCTGAAAACATGGGTCAGTTCGAGCGTACACTCATCATCGTGGACGAAGGCGCGCATGTTCATTACGTAGAAGGCTGTACAGCACCAGTTTACACAACAAATTCACTTCATAGTGCGGTTGTTGAAATCATCGTGAAAAAAGGCGGCTACTGCCGTTATACAACGATTCAAAACTGGGCAAACAACGTCTTCAACCTTGTGACAAAACGTACGGTATGTGAAGAAAATGCGACAATGGAATGGATTGATGGAAACATCGGTTCTAAGCTGACAATGAAATATCCAGCAGTCATCCTAAAAGGTGAAGGCGCTCGTGGTATGACATTAAGTATTGCCCTAGCAGGTAAAGGTCAGCACCAAGATGCAGGTGCGAAAATGATTCACCTTGCACCAAACACATCTTCAACGATCGTATCGAAATCGATTTCGAAACAAGGCGGTAAAGTTACGTACCGCGGAATCGTTCACTTCGGACGTAAAGCAGAGGGTGCACGCTCCAACATCGAGTGTGACACACTCATCATGGATAACAAATCAACATCTGATACGATCCCTTACAATGAAATCTTAAATGACAACATTTCATTAGAGCACGAAGCGAAGGTATCAAAAGTATCAGAAGAGCAGTTATTCTACTTGATGAGCCGCGGAATTTCGGAAGAAGAAGCAACAGAAATGATCGTCATGGGCTTCATCGAGCCATTCACAAAAGAACTGCCAATGGAATACGCCGTTGAAATGAACCGATTGATTAAGTTCGAGATGGAAGGTAGTATCGGGTAATACACCTGAAATGCCTGATATATAGGGGTTTTAGAGGTTTTGAAAGAATAATGAAAATCGGTCGAGCCGAAAACGTGCCGATGTATATTTTATCTTTTGTAGAGGAGGCGAACTTTTATAGTTCGTCTTCTTCTATTTTCTCAGAAATATCTAAGTAAGTATCAGAAGTTGTTTTAATTGTTTTATGCCCTAATCTGTTGGAAACAATTTTAAACTGGCTCCTGATTCCAAAGGTAAAACTGCATGAGTATGTCCTGAAACAATGCTTTCCTTTATAATCTACCCCAGCTTTTTTACAATACTTTCACGTACTGTAGAAGGCGTTAAATAAATGCCAAGATAATTTTGAAAGATGATATTATCACTATTTTTATTAAATGATTTATTACTTAATATCATTTCGTTCTGTTTCAACTTGAATTTTTTAAGTTCTTTTAATACTGCATCAATTATTCCTATAGTGCGATAAGATGATGTGCTTTTTTTGGTTGTTAAAGTCACTTTATTGCTGTTATCCGGCCTAACCTGTCTTTCAACATTCACTTTATTATCTTCAATATCCCACCACTTCAAAGCTAACGCCTCGCTTATACGCAAGCCTGTTTCGCTCAAAAAGTACATAAGCATATAATACAATTGATAATCTATGCATCGTTGGTATTTATAGGTTTTTATGTAATCGAGTATTTGTTTTAATTCATCCAAACTAAAATTTTTTACTTCATCTTTATTTAGCACAACATTATCTTTCACTAAAACCTTTAATCTATCAGATGGACAGTACGTGATTATTTTCAACAAGTAGTCGATAAAAAGGTGATTGATAAATCTTGGTTGGAGAAAATTCGATAATAACACTATGACAAGTGGTAATTTTGAGGGATTTAAAATTATCATTTTACAACGAAGTAAATACGTGAAGGTTTAATTACAATGGATATTAAAAAGACTATAATATCTAATTGAAACTTAAAGTATATACAATTTGAATAATGTCAAATGACCGTTTAGTAGGGTTGTATATTACCATTCAACAAAGACGTAATAAATAAAGTAAGACCAAGATAGCTTAATTGCCATCTTGGTCTTATATGCACAAATTTAAATATATATTTAAAAGTATTTTTTCTAAATATGTACTAACAAATTAAATCCAATCTATTTCTAAAGTAAAGTATGATGCGCCAATACGAGGTTTTGTATCTACTACTTCAATATAATTCCAACCATAAGTTAGATTCTCAGCAAGTACAAAATTGTGAAAGTCTGAACCAACTTGGATAAATTTCCCGTTTAATATGCTCATTTTATGTGAATGCTCACTTTTAAGTATTACACCGAGATCTGAATAACCATCAAAATAAAATTTAAAATATTTAATAGGGTTAGATCTGTAGGTAGAGTACCTAACGTTACTTCTATTTTGTAGTTCAATAGCTTGATCATGAATACTGCTAGATGTATTCATGATAGTAGAAAGAGTTTGATTTTGATTGTGGTTTTTTGTTTCAGCAGCAGATACGTCATCAGTTATTCCACTAAATAATCCTAGGGACATAATGGGAACGAGTAATAATTTTTTCATAAACAAAAACCTCCTATAGTTAGAAATATATTGAAATATTATGATAACATAGATATTTTTAGTTATCAAACCAATTATTAGTTTTATTTAATGGGTATATATACCAATTAAACCCTTAAGACACAGGTAGAGGTATTGTTGATTAGTCATCAAAATAAATAACCAGGCGCTCATGAAAGTGAAAACTGATATTATCCCCTCTAAGTAGACAGTGTAAAAAGCCCAAGAACATATCTTGGCTGTTACACTATACTGGGAGGGGATTTTTTATGGCGAGAAAAGGACAACACTTTCAACACTATACGAAAGAATTTAAGATGAAAGCTGTCAAAATGTACGAAGAAGGAAATAGAAGCTATCGCTCATTATCTGAAGAATTAGGTCTCCGAAGTTCCACTCAGCTAAAAAGTTGGGTCAGAAAATATCGTGAAGGACAATATTTTGAAGACCAAAGAGGAAAACATACAAAGTCAGAAAATCCTTTTAGTGGACGTCCTAAGTTAACGTTTAAAAGTGTGGAAGAAGAAAGAGATTATTTAAAGGCACAGGTAGAATACTTAAAAAAGCGTTATCCAAATCTTCACGGGGAGGACGGATTCTGAAGACTGCACGGTTTGAAGCTGTTCATGAATTAAAGGGCCTTTATCCGTTAACATGGCTCGTCTGTATCGCCAAAGTATCACGATCTGGGTACTATAAATGGCATAAGAATCAAAGAATGCGAATGGAACGGCAACAGAAAGAACAACTCTTAAAAGAACACCTCATGGCCATTCATCATTCACGTCCCTTCTATGGCTATCCTCGGGTGACAATCGCTTTAAAGAAAGAAGGATTTCACATCAATCATAAGCGTGTCTACAGGCTGATGAAAGAAATGAACATCCAATCAATCATTCGAAAAAAACGGCGGTATTTTGGAAGAAAGGCTTCAGTTGTTCAACCAAACAGACTAAACCGAGAATTTAAAACGAATCAATACAATCAGTTATATGTCACTGATATTACCTATATTGCTTGCCAGCATCGCTTCTATTATCTTTCAGCTATACAAGATCTGTATAACAATGAAATCGTCGCATGGAAGCTGTCAAAACGAAATGATCTTGAACTGGTCATGAAGACCTTGGAGAGTTTGACATCCGAACGGGATGTCAAAGGAGCTGTACTTCATTCAGATCAAGGATTCCAATACACAACAAAAGCATATCAAAAGCGACTAGAAAACGTTGGTTTAAAGGGCAGTCATTCACGAAGGGGAAACTGCCTGGATAATACCTGTATCGAATCATTTTTCTCTCATCTCAAAACAGAGAACGCTTACTTTTCTTCGTGTCAAACGGAAGTAGAGCTTCATAAAAGCATAGAAAAATACATTCAATTCTATAATCACGATCGATTCCAGAAAAAATTAAACCAGTGTGCTCCGGTAGAATACCGTCACACACTGGCAGCTTAGGCTTTTTATATTTGTCTACTTGACAGGGGTAAGACCAAAGTTTTTGGTCTTTTTTTGAAAAGAACGGAGGTTAAATCCCACTTGGTGAGTAAAACTCATTAAAGGCTTTAGACATATCGTCATATGCAGATTGTAAGATAGCATCTTGATCTAAAATGGCTGTCCCTTGTGCCCGAACAATATGGAACTGATTGAAGCCCATGATTTCTTGGAACATTTCTTTTAAATAATGATGCGAAAATTCTAGCGGGGTGTAACGGTCGTTATTTGTAAAGATAGAACCACTTGCTTGAAGCAAAAGTACACGATAATCGTCAGTCATCAGCCCAACTGAACCATCTTCTGTATATTTAAACGTTTCTCTAGCGATTAAGATATTGTCTAGATAATCCTTCATTCGTGACGTCACATTGAAATTATGAACAGGTGATACAATCACGATTCGATGATGTGCTTTGAATTGAGCCAATAGAGCAGATGAAGCAGCAGCGATGTTTTGTTCGGTAGCTGTTAATGTTTGTTCAGATGCTTGCTTATTCCAAATACGTAGCAGCTGGTCTTTTTCGATACGAGGAATTTCAGTTTCATGTAAATGTAAAATTGTTGGTTCTTCATGAGGGAATCTTTCTTTAAACTGTTTTAAAAATAGTGCTTGCAGTTTGTTTGAATAACTTTCTCTATGAGTGAAATCAGGGTGTGCGTTAATGATTAATGTTTGCATATGCATGCTCCTTTTCTTTTGATAAACTGAGTATAAAATAAAAAGGTGACAAAACATGTCACCTTTTTCAGAAGGAAAATCAAAATGAAAAAATCAGAACGATTAAACCAAGAGCTTATTTTTTTAAGTGATAAATACTCTTTTCAGTTAAAGGATTTAGAAACCGAATTTGGCATATCTAAACGTACGGCTTTGAGAGATATGGAAGAGCTAGAGTCCATGGGCTTAGCTTTTTACGTTGAAAATGGCAGACATGGAGGATATCGACTTGTGAAACAATCTCCATTGGTTCCTATTTATTTCAATATAGATGAAGTTCAAGCTATTTTTTTCGCGCTTAAAGCGCTAGACCTAGTGTCAGCAACACCGTTTAAAAAATCATACTCACAAATTCGTCAAAAACTGTTTGCCACAATGTCTGTTGAAAGAAAACAAAGGATCACGGAGACTTTGGATTTTATTCACTATTATAATGTCGCGCCAGTGAGTGAACAAAATCATTTGGAATTGATTTTGCAGGCGATGATGAAAGATCAAATCGTGAAGATGACTTACACTCAAAATGAAAATAAAAGGATCAGGCTGCAATTTCTGGAGTTGTTTTATCGAAATGGGATTTGGTTCACTCAAGCATATGATGTTCAAAATAAAAAGTGGGGCATCTATAGATGTGACTTTATGAAGGACATGATGATTGAAGAAGAAGTCAGAGACACCTTTACGAAGGAAGAATTAAAAGAACTGCAGCTCGAGTACGAAAAAACTTATCATGATATCTCATTTAAATGTCGATTAACGGAACAAGGAAAAGAAAAGTTTTTGAAGAATCATTACCCAAATATGAGATTAGAGATCATTGATAATACTCCTTATATTGTGGGTGGATACAACCAAGAAGAATTATCGTATATGACGCACTATTTAATCTCATTTGGGCAACATGTGAAAATTGAATACCCAGATGAATTAAAAGAAAGTTATTTGAATCAATTGCAAGAAATGATTGATCAGTATTGAAGTGTTGAACTGATAGTATCTGAATGACTAAAACTTAACATATTACAAAAAAGGCGAACTGCAGGAATTCGCCCTTTTTTCTATTATTTCGCCGCATGGAATGTATTTGTTTTCGGTTTATCATGTACCTTCCCATACGTCAGCTGCCGCCAAATAAACTCCATCGGTCCATACTTAAACCGCTTTAACCAAAACGTACTGAAAAGCACAAGGAAGACATACACGCCAATGCTAATGAAAAACGTACCAGCCGGCTGAAGATGATCGACAAGCCCCGCTCCATATTTTAGAAATAGCAAGGTTCCAATGATCGAGTGAAGCAAGTAGCAGGTTAGTGACATCCGCCCGACTTTGGTAAATACCATCAAAGCACCTCGCAGCTGAGGAACGTGTAGAAATAGCATCGCGAGTGTACTCATATAAAACATACTACCAGTTAATCCCCCGTTTTGTTCAAGGGCAGAAATCGTGTTCATCCAGAGTGCATTTTCAAAAGGATTGACCGCCGTAATGATCGTACTGCCTTGGGTGATGAGAAAAGCGATTGTACAAATGATCCAAATGCGATTCCAAATTGCTTTTTTCGCCTCCATGTTTTTGAAAAACTCCATTTTCACAAAATACACACCAAGTAAAAACATGAAGAACATAGAATAGACAGTGAAAAATGAACTGGAAGCCATCGTCACCATATCAGCCCACCTGTCTCCGATGGATGCTAAATAATTCAGACTGTTGTGGCTGTTCAGCTCGAAATCAGCAAAATCGGGCTTGCCTGATGATCCTGTACTGATGGTATTGAGCAGCATCGTGAAAAAGGGTGTGAGCAATTGAATCACAAAGAGTGTGATCAGCCAGTTTCGGATGGTTTTGGCTGTGCGTTTGTAAAAGAAAAGCAATAAAAAGCCAGTGACTGCATAATAGGCCAAAATATCACCAATCCAAACAAAAGTTAAATGCAGAAGGCCAAACCCTAAGAGAATGGTTAACCTGCGGGCAAACAGCTTGTTCGGACTGTCCACCTTCTGAGCAGCTCGATCCATAAAAATCATAAAACCAACCCCGAATAGGAAGGAAAACAACGTAATGAATTTCCCTGAGGCAAACCAATTCACCACATTGTGAAAGACATCATTTGACTCCATGTCGAATCCCTTCGCAGAATCCACGATCAAAAAGTAATTGACCAAAATAATCCCCATTAAGGCGAATCCACGTACGATGTCCAAGAAATGAACCCGTTCCCGCAGACTCATCGGTTGTCCATGTTCTACTTTGTTTGCATTCATATCAATGCTCCTTTTCCTGTTATGATAGATGAGATTTGGATCTAATGATTGATCCTTACAATGAATCAATATACAGACCAATTCTTAACCATTTATGAAGATCCAATTTTTTGAAAAGAAATGTGACGAATTGATGGCAAAACCACATTTTCATAAACTGTTAAGATTTATACGGTATCTTTTCACGTAGCTAGATGATATATAGTAAAGGCATAGGAGAATGAACATCATGAAGCTAGAGGTGAACGAGACATGACCCATCGAATATTAGTCGTAGAGGATGATCAGGATATTGGAGACCTTTTGCAGGAATCCCTTACACGTGCAGGATATGAGGTGCTAAGAGCGATGAATGGCGAGCAAGCATTAAAGCTTGTGAACGATTCGCTCGATTTGGTGATGTTGGATGTGATGATGCCAGGCATCTCAGGCATCGAAACGTGCCAGCAGATGAGAGCCTCCTCTAACGTCCCCATTCTATTTCTGACAGCCAAATCAAGTACATTCGATAAAACCGAAGGATTACTTGCTGGCGGGGATGATTATATGACAAAGCCCTTCTCAGAAGAGGAGCTTCACGCTAGAGTGATTGCTCAATTACGCAGATATACAATCTACCAGGAAAAGAAGGAACAGGAAGAGACCTTTCTCGTTGGGGGCAAGCTGAGGGTGAGCGAAGAATTTAACGAAGTATGGAAAGAAAGTCAGCAGATTAAGTTGTCTGATCTAGAATATCGCATTTTGAAGCTGCTCATGAGCAGACGAAACAAAATATTTTCCGCCCAAAATATTTATGAGAGTGTGTGGGGACAGCCTTATTTTTATTGTTCCAACAATACGGTAATGGTGCATATTCGAAAGCTGCGTGCCAAAATTGAAGACGACCCGGCTCGTCCCGTGTATATCAAAACGGAATGGGGGAGAGGATATCGGTTTGGCACATCGTAAATATACGCTAGCCAAAAAGCTGGCACTGCTGATTTTGACAGCTGCGGTCGTGAGTGGGATTGTCTTTTTGACACTGCAAAAAATCACCAATGATCTGATCGATGGATATTTGAGTTCGGATGAGTATTACGAGGAGGAGTCAGCCAGGTACATTCAAAAATTCAGCGGCTACGTGTCAGAGCATGATCTGTCTTCAACAGACCGAAAAGCGTTTGGTGAGTGGGTGAAAAAAGAAAATTACATTAATCTCACCATCTTCAAGGATCAAGTGCTGCAATATGATTCCATTTACTCCGCTGCCGATGAATCGGCATATGGAAAAGAAAAAGTGACGCAGTACGCTCAGCAGCATTCGTATCCGGTTCAGTTCAGCGACGGTGAAGGCCGTGTCATGGTGGACGGCTTCTACTCATCTCGATATCACGATCTTGCCTTTACACTAGAGCTGCTCGGTGCGACGCTCATTTTTCTCATCATTGTTCTACTTGGCATTCGCAAAAGTCTACGCTACCTGCAAACGATCCATCAAGAAATTCATATTCTTGAAGGCGGCGAGTTGGACTACGAGATAACTGTAAAGGGTCATGATGAATTAGCCATGATTGCAAAGAGCATTGAGGATCTGCGAAAAGCTTTTCTAGACAAGCTTCAAGCCATCGACGAGCTGCAGGAAGAGAGCCGCAGTTTGGTCACCGAAATGTCGCATGACATGCGGACACCGCTGACGTCGCTGATGATGAATCTGGAGTTTGCGAAAAAAGAGGAGGATGGACAGGACACCCGCAAAGATGACTATATAGCCAATGCCTATGGAAAAGCACTGCAATTGAAAAATCTGTCTGACAATCTGTTTGCCTATTTTCTGCTTGATAAAGAACATGAACCTGAGCTTGAGACCGTTGCAGTCAAAGAGGTGATTTATGATCTCTTATCAGATCAGGTGGCGATCTTGCAGCAAGAGACATTCAAGGTTCATCTTTTAGGAGAGCTGCCTGACAGCTATATTAACGTGAATGTCGAGGAACTTGGCCGAGTGTTTGATAATCTGATGTCCAACATACTGAAATACGCCGATCCGAAAAAAGACATCAATCTCACGTTTTTATCCGATCAAGAAGTCTTTGAGATTCATGTGAGCAATGCGATAAAAGAGACAAATGGCACACAGGAAAGCACTGGACTTGGTGAACGAAGCATGAAACGAATGATGTCCCGCATGCACGGGCAGTTTGAACGGATAGAAAAGAACGCTGTTTACTATATCGTGCTGCGATTTTGGCACATCAAAATATAGACGACAAATGAATAACATGGAATGGAGAGACAATCTAATGAAACGATTCAACAACTTCCAAAAGGTACCCGATCTCTTGCAAGGTCTTCTGAATATCTGTCTATTCTTTCTGGCCATTGCATTAAGCGTCCTCTTAATTAGTGAAACTTGGTATATTGTCCAATTCGTCTACAAGAATGTGGCCAACAAAGGAGAAAGCTATTATGAAATGCTTGGTGAGCTGCTGATCTTCTTTATGTACTTTGAGTTTATTGCCTTAATTATTAAGTACTTTAAATCAAACTTTCATTTTCCGCTTCGCTATTTTATTTATATTGGAATCACAGCCGTCATCCGTTTGATCATCATCGATCATGAAGAGGCTGTATCGACGTTCTGGTGGGCGCTGACCATTCTAGCCATGACGTGTGCACTCTTTATCGCCAATAAAAGACATTCTGCTCAAGACCATGAGGAAGTGAAGTGAGGAAAGAAGACGAATGGTTACCGTTCGTCTTTTTTGCTGGTTCTCAATTCATATGTAAAACAGAAATTCATCCTACCGAACAATGCCTCTTCTCGTTCACACTGGTTCCCTGTGCAAGGATATTTACGTGCTGTTGAATTTACGAGCATCTGGGAGAAAGAATTCGTGAGCATCATTATTATGAATATCCGAAGATGAATCACGTTTTCCCGTTTTCCCGAAGCAAAAAAAGCGTTAAAACAAATTGTCGCTATTATTCAAAGCAAGACCTTTCCTTTGCGATATTACTTAATTCATTGTGATTGACCTATCTAATTCTTACCTAAAAGAAACACCGATATAAGAAACGTTGCTAAAGATCACAACATTCCCTTATCAGTGTTTTTACTTTATGGATGATACTTTAGCCCTCGTAATAAGCATAGAGTCCAGAGCTGCCTTTAAAATACCATTTCACTCCGCTTGCATCTGTGAAAGAGTTTGCAAAAATAGCTGTGTCGGAGTACATACATAAGTAAGGCTTGTTTGATTTTCGGAATTTCCTTAAAATTTCATCAGGGCAGGATGTGACGTAAGCACTTGTACGTGCAACGCCATCTGTTGTACTGTCTGTTGTTGAAGTAGCGCTAGCTGTTGGAACATACGAAGAAAGAAGTAACCCAAAAGAAAGAGCGACACCAGTCATTGTTTTTTTCCATTTCATTACGATCATTCCCTTTCCAAAATCTGTATTTTCTTGCAACTTCATTATAGGAAAATAGGATGCGATAAAAAAGAGACAAAAGTATTGTATTTTCCCATAATTTGTAATGATGTTTTTAGGAGATCATCATCTGTTATTTTCATATTTGACATTGACACCATCTTTTTCTATGATAAAATCAAATTGTGATAATGAGAATCGTTATCAAACGATATGACTACATATAGAATGGATAGGTGAGGTACATGTTCAGAAAATCTTTTTGGTCGTTGTTAGTTGTGCTCTCCATCGTTTTGCTTGCGGCTTGCGGGAATAATAGCGGTGAAGGCAAGTCAGATAGTAAAGAGAAAACGAGAACCGTTGAAAGCGCTATCGGTTCAACTGAAATAAAAGGGTCGCCTAAACGTGTGGTGACGCTGTACCAAGGAGCAACTGATGCAGCAGTCGCTATGGGCATTAAACCAGTTGGTGTTGTAGAATCATGGCTTGAAACACCTACTTATAAATATTTAAGAGATGATTTAAAGGATGTTAAAATTGTTGGGCAGGAAACACAGCCAAACTTAGAGGAAATTGAAAAGCTAAAACCAGATTTGATCATTGCATCAAAAGTTCGCCACGAGCAAATTTTTGATCAGTTGAAAGAAATCGCTCCAACTGTTGCAACAGAAACAGTGTTCACATTTAAAGATACAGTGAAATTGATGGGCGAAGCGTTAAATCAGCAAGACAAATCAAAAGAATTGTTAACGAAGTGGGATGACCGTGTCGCTGACTTCAAAGAAAAAGCGAAAAAAGACATCAAAAACTGGCCAATGAGTGTATCTGTAGTGAACTTCCGTGCAGATCATGCTAGAATCTATCAAACTGGATTCGCAGGGTCGATTTTAACAGAGCTAGGCTTTGAGGGACCTAAGAATGTCAAAGATAAAAAGCAAGACATCATTACACTTACAGACAAAGAGAGCATTCCGCAAATGGATGCAGATGTGATCTATTACTTCATGGATGATCAGGATAAAGCGGTTGAAAAAGCATATAAAGAGTGGACAAGTCATCCTTTATGGAAGCAGCTTGACGCAGTGAAAGCGAAACAAGTGCATAAAGTCGATGAAATCACTTGGAACATGGCTGGCGGTATCATTGCTGCAAATATGATGCTTGATGATATTTACGATCGTCTAGGAATTGATAAATAAGACATACCAGAGGAGAAAATGTGAAAACACCATTTTCTCCTTTTTTCCATAACAGATTGAAAGCGGGAATCAGATGAGAAGTTTATTAAAAAAGGATTCGAGTAAGGCACTGCTATTTGCTGGATTCATCGTATTGATGTTGGTCTTTTTTATGCTCAGTATTTCCCTTGGGCAAACCTCGATTTCCTTCAAAGCCACCATCCATGCTTTTCTTCATTTTGATGAATCGGATCCAAACAGTGTGATTGTCATGACATCCAGATTATCAAGAGCTTTAATTGCAGCAGTCGTTGGATCAAGTCTAGCCATTTCAGGTGCACTGATGCAGGCATTGACGAGAAATCCGCTTGCTGCGCCTGATTTATTAGGAATTAATGCGGGTGGACTATTTTTTATCGTGATTTCGATTGTTTTCTTTTCAACAGAGTCGTTAACAGGCTATATGTGGACAGCCTTTTTAGGCGCTGCGATTGCAGGGATGCTCGTTTTTCTATTGGGCTCCATTGGGAGAGATGGACTGACGCCGGTTAAAATTGTGCTCGCAGGTGCTGCCATATCCGCATTGTTTGCATCCTTTACTCAAGGTCTTTTAATCGTGAATGAACAGTCGATTCAAAGTATCCTGTTTTGGATGGCTGGTTCGGTGTCAGGAAGAAGTATTGATATGCTGCTTCCTGTTTTGCCCTATATTGTAGGTGCTACTGTTGTGGCACTGCTTCTTGGTCGCTCGATCAATGTTCTTTTGTCGGGAGATGATATTGCCAAAGGGCTCGGTCAGCGTACGCTGCTGCTGAAAATCACGATGGGGGTGCTGGTCGTGTTTTTAGCAGGAGGTTCCGTTGCTGTTGCAGGCTCGATTGGTTTTGTTGGTTTTCTTGTGCCGCATATTGTGAAAAAGCTTGTCGGACCTGACCACCGCTGGGTACTGCCGTATTGTGCCGTCGTGGGGGCGTCGCTTTTACTTGTCGCAGATCTTGCGGCTCGTTTTCTGATCATGCCGCAGGAAGTGCCGATTGGTGTCATGACGGCGGTAGCAGGAGCGCCTCTATTTGTTTATCTCGTGCGCAAGGGGTTGAAGACAGGTGGCTAAAACATATACTGTGCGTTCAAAGGGTGGACGTATTTCATTTCAATTTTCAAAGCGGACTTTTCTCATTTTACTTTTATTGACGGCTATTGCCTTTGGCTTATTTATACTTAGTCTCTGTATGGGCAGCCGATTCATTCAGCCGATGGATGTGCTGCTTCATTTAATCGGGCAGGGAGAGGGAAATACCTTTGTATTAAATACGCTGAGAATCCCAAGAACGCTGCTTGCTGTCTTAGTGGGGGCGGCACTAGCGGTATCGGGGCTCATTTTACAAGGGTTAATTCGTAATCCGCTTGCATCACCTGACATCATTGGAATTACGAGTGGTGCTTCGTTTGGTGCGATTATGTTCATCGTCTTTTGGATGGGCACCGTGCCAATTGCTTATCAGTCATTATGGGCCATTGCAGGTGCTTTTGCGGTATCGTGTTTGATCTATTTGCTTTCATGGAAAAAAGGGGTCAAACCCATCACGCTTGTCCTGATGGGAATCGGTATTTCCGCCATTATGAAGGCGTGTGTGACGTTTACGCTTGTTCTCAGCGATACGATGACAACGACAAAGTCATACATATGGCTGACGGGCAGTTTATATGGTTCTACGATGAAGGACGTCACCGCGATGCTTCCTTGGGTGATGATCATTTTACCGATCGTCATGGTGTTAGCAAGAACGATGAATGTGAAGGAGCTTGGGGATGATCTTGCAACAGGTCTTGGGGTAAAGGTACAGGCCAAGCGGTTATTCTTCTTGCTGATGAGTGTGACATTAGCTGGTATTGCGGTGGCATTTGCAGGCGGCATTGAATTTGTCGGACTCATGGCGCCGCATGTCGCAAGGATGATCATCGGCCGTTCCTTCATTGCGCTTGTCCCAGCCTCTGCGCTTGTTGGAAGTATTCTCGTGATGCTGGCAGATCTTGTTGCAAGAACTGCTTTTCTACCGTTAGATGTACCAGCAGGTGTATTCACGGCGGCAATAGGTGCACCGTTCTTTATCTATTTGTTATATCAACAGCGAAATCGATAAACGAAAGAGGGGGTTTTGATATGAGGCCAGAGTGGGTTGAGAGAGAATTACTTGATTTCGGGGTACACATCACAAATGGACCAATCACGTCTGATCGCACACTTGGTGCACTTTTTTCAGAAGAATCCGTCATGCGTTTATTGGAAGCTGAAAAGACAGCCATGCACGCACCAAATCTAGCGGTGGCAGCCTCTATGTTTTCAAAGCGCTATGCATACTTAGCTGTCAGTTCCTCTTTGTACTTGATGACGTTGTATGATGGCATCTATCAATTTCCACCATCGGCCTGTGCATTTAGAGAGGATCGGAAAATCGCGCTTGATGAAACGCTATGTTCATTTGTTCAGCTGGATGGAGATCGTCATGAGTGGAGAGAGCAGGTTGTACGCACGCTGTTTACGCAGTGTGTCACACCTCTTTTAGACGTGCTGAACCGCACATCAAGACTTCCATATACTATTTTGTGGGAGAATGTAGCGGTTCGTATCAACTCTCTTTACCGCAGCATGATGCGGGAAGTAGAAGAGACTGCGGTGAAACAGCGCGTTCAGGAGGATTATCTTTTTCTGAAGCAAGCGGCTGGGGAAGTATTTGGAGCTCAGCAAAATCCATTTCAGCACAGCTTAAACTTAGATGACAGTTTACTTGAAACATCCAACCGGAAGACTTGCTGTATGTATTATCAGCTTGAGAAAAAATCGGAGAGTCTCGATTATTGTCTCGTCTGTCCGCTTGAAAAAAAGAAAGGCACTGCTTGCTCGTAGCAGTGCCTTTTCGTTTTATTCCCAAATCGCGCTTGCCCATTCAGGGTGATCGATGAAAGGGTTGCGGTTGTGCTGATATATTTGATAAATGGTCTCGTTGCGATTCCGTTCGATTTGATCGACTGGATCTTGCTTGTGCCATTTCAGAAGCACGGACATTTTGCCGTGAAGAGGGGCGCTTCTATTATTCACTTTGTTGTTCAATTCTAAATCTGGAAAGCGGTCATCGCCTTCGTATCGAACCGCCATATAAAAGAGCATTCTCGCCACATCCCCTTTGACCCGGCTGTGAGGTTCGAAAGAGTCGCTATCGTAGAAGTTGCCAGGCGCGCCTTTGTATTCATTTCCGCCCATGTCGAAATCTAAATTTCCGCGTGTGCTATTCGTTTGCACATCTGTTGCACGAAGGTGATGGAGATCTGTCCCAGGTCCTTGGCTTGTCCCAAAATTGCCATGAGACTTTGCCCACACATGCTCTCGATTCCACTGGCCGACATTTCCACCACTCGCTTGCTTTGAACGGGAGACTCCGCTATAAAGCAAAAGAACATTGTTTGGCTGATTTGGATCTTCATCCGTTTTCTTTAATGCATTCCATACCTCACTGTAGGATAGCTGCGTATGATCATCGATAATATCGTGTAAAGCTTTCTTAAGAGCGGGTCCTGATTTGCCATTAGCAGATTGATAATAGGAATTGATTTGGCTTGTGGCGTTTGTTTGCGCTTGTTGTGTAGATGTTTCGTTTTGAAGCTGTAACGGGGAAAAGGTGATCGTTTGGCTCGGTTCATTTAGAGAGAAGCCTTGAGCATTCGCAGCTGGAGGCAGCGGAGTGGCTAGTGTGCCGAAAATCATGATCCCGGCGGCCACGGTTCCAAATAATGTTTTTTTCATTCTATTTCCTCCTTGATAGAGAATGTATTCTCTTTATTTCTATCATATTGTTATGAAGAAATAAATGGATTTATCGTAAATTTTATGTAATCAATTCGTGGGAAAAGAGATTGCTATTTTAGAAGCATTACTGTATAAGTGGGCTTATAAGGATGGACAGCAAGGGAGAGGATGGATAACGTGAAAGAACTGCAAACACCTTCGAGAACCATTATGACACCAGGACCTGTTGAAGTAGACCCGAGAGTGCTCCGCGTGATGAGTACACCGATTCTTGGTCAATTTGACCCTGCATTTACACAGATTATGAATGAAACCATGACCTTATTGCGGTCTCTTTTTCAAACAGAAAATGAATGGGCTTATCCAATTGATGGTACGTCCCGTTCAGGGCTTGAAGCTGTGCTTGCTAGTGTGATCGAGCCTGGAGACATTATGCTTGTTCCTGTCTTTGGCCGCTTCGGTCATTTGCTCATTGAAATAGGACAGCGCTACGGTGCTGAGGTACATACAATGGAATGTGAATGGGGAAAGGTTTTTGATCCTGGCGACATCATCGCTGAAATGAATCAGGTCAAGCCTAAAATCGTCGCGATGGTCCACGGTGAAACATCCACAGGGAGATTGCAGCCATTGCAGCAAATTGGTGAAGCGTGCCGAGCACTTGATGCTCTGTTCATTGTAGACGCTGTGGCAACAATTGGCGGTGTCGAGGTCAAAGTGGACGAATGGAAGATTGATGCGGCAATTGGCGGCACACAGAAATGCTTGTCTGTTCCATCAGGCATGTCACCTATCACATATAATGACCGGGTGGCGGCTGTCGTTGAATCGAGAAAGAAAGTAGAAAAAGGCATTGCGACACAGGACGAACTGCAAGAACAGATAGATATTTCTCCAATCAAAAGCAATTATTTTGATCTGAGCCAGCTCCAGGATTATTGGAGTCCAAGACGATTAAATCATCATACGGAAGCGACAACTATGCTTTATGCACTCAGAGAAGGGGTTCGCCTTGTGCTGGAAGAAGGGCTGGCTGAACGTTTTCAGCGTCACGCATATCATGAGAAAGCCTTGATGAAAGGTCTTGAAGCGATGGGGCTTGAATTATTTGGCGATCTGGGTTGTAAAATGCCGGTTGTGACATGTGTTCTGATTCCAAATGGTATTGATGGCGAAGCGGTACGTGCCGATCTGCTCCATCATTTTGGGATTGAAATTGCGAGTTCATTTGGACCGCTTGCGGGGCGTATATGGAGAATCGGCACAATGGGCTATAGCTGCCGAAAGGAAAATGTCCTGTTTGTTTTAGCAGGACTTGAAGCGATGTTGATCAAATACGGCGCGGCCATTACATGCGGAGCTGGACTACAGGCGGCTCTTTCTATCTATGAACAAGCTGAATAAAGTGATTTCTCATACTCGCAATCTGCGGGTATTTTTTATTTGGAAAAGAACACTAATTTTTGAAAAACTAGACTTATAGGCGGCGGTATCGCTATACTGGAGAAGTTCTTATCATTTTTGTCATCATTTTCATTTATTTGCAGAAAGAGGTTTTTTGATATGAAGAAAATGGGCAGATTATATATTTTGATGCTCAATATATTTATTGCCATGCTTGGCTTTGGCCTCATTGTTCCTGTCATGCCGAGTTACATTGAAGCCTTTGGGGCAACAGGAAAAACACTTGGTTTTCTCGTTGCTGCAACGGGTCTGACACAATTTGCGTTATCACCGATCGCCGGCGTATTGACTGATCGATTTGGACGGAGAAAATTGATTATTGCCGGGATTGCTGGCTTTACCATTGCCCAATTTATTTTTGCGTTTGCCGATCAGCTTTGGATGCTGTTTGTGTCTCGGTTTTTAGGCGGGGCTGCAGGAGCTTTGCTGATGCCGGCCATGTTTGCATACATCGCTGATATTACAAGTGAAAAGGACCGGGGGAAAGGGATGGGCCTATTTAGTGCAGCGATGACACTAGGTTTTGTCATTGGACCGGGCGTAGGCGGATATTTGGTTGAGTTCGGGATCGCTTTTCCTTTTCTCATCGCAGGTTCTTTTGCAGCACTATCTACCCTGTTATCCATCCTGTTTTTACCTGAAACACTAACAAAGGAAAAGCAGGAAGAAGCGCGGTTGAACAAAGACATTCATTTCAATCCTTTTGTGCAGATGACTCAAGCTTTAAAGACATCCTATGGCTTTTTGTTTATATTGGCCTTTGTCCTCAATTTTGGAATCATTCATTTTGAATCGATTTTCGGTTTATATGTAGACCAAAAACACGGATTTACACCGAAGGATATTGCATTTGTCATTACGGTGGCCGGACTTGCCGGAGTACTTGTCCAAGGTGCGTTAGTGAATACCTGTGTGAAACGATTTGGTGAGATGCGTGTCGTGCGTTATGCGCTGCTAGGTGCAGCTATCATGCTGATCGCCTGCCGTTTTGCGCCGTCTTTTTGGTGGATTTTTACAGGTTCGATTTTATTTTTGTCGGCTACCTCTTTTGTTCGTCCAGCCCTCAATACATTGTTGTCCAAAATGGCCGGGAATCAGCAAGGGTTAGCAGGCGGTCTCAATACATCCTTTATGAGTCTTGCCAACATCGTCGGACCAAGCCTTGCGGGAATTTTATTTGATGTGAATATTGAGCTTCCTTTTATGTTTGGGACACTTGTGCTTTGCGCCAGTTTCATAGCGTCTATCATATGGGCGAAAAAAGTAGAGCATACTCACGTTATGCCAAGAAGATTGTAGTTGATCTACAGTCTTTTTTAAATGAATGAAATCTATTTAGAAAAATTCCAACTAGAAATAGTATACATGTTATCTAGGTGAAAATTAGAGGAGAGGAAAACAATAGATTTAGATCTTTTCAACCTTTAAAAAGTTGTTAATGAAATACTGCATTATACATTTTGTGTAAAAAATGGTTGATTGGCATTTTTCACAATGGTAATATCAATCTCGACCTCTATACTGCCGTATGGATCAGATACCTTCCATTTGTCACCACTCCTCATGTCTCACTTTTTCTCCTCCAAACTATACGAAGTTCTAGAAAAAAAGATTCAATAAGAATGGGATGAGAAATGCATTTGAATGCGTAAAGCTAAGCGGAGCCGCAGTGTTGCGTCAGGGTCTTTTAAGCTGATTCGAAGCAATTCCTCGCACTTCTCCAGTCGATA
The DNA here is from genome assembly GCF_024498355.1 of Bacillus pumilus. GTDB lineage: Bacteria > Bacillota > Bacilli > Bacillales > Bacillaceae > Bacillus > Bacillus pumilus_P. Next base: position 2,847,035 of record NZ_CP101833.1, on the reverse strand, counting down.
AATGACAGTGTTGCGATGAACATACAAACGCTTGGCTGTTTCTGAAATGTGGCAATGTGTCTCTAAATACACAGATAAGGTGTGGAGGAGGCTTTGGTCGACTAGTGATGGTTCATATAATGGGTGAAGGTGCAGTTGGTGGAACGTGACTAAATCCTTTCTTGGAATCAGCTTCAGTAAATCTGGCACATCCTTTGCCTGATAGAACTGAATGTATTCAGTGCGCGATGAGAGCCGGCCTGCTTGAAGAGCATCGAATGCTTCGCTGTAACCTTCAATCAGATGGGTGATGAGGTGTCCCGTCAGGCTCACACCAAAGGAAATGGTGCCATTCATATGTTTTTTCACGAGCAGCTGCAATTGTTTTAAAAAAGAGATGAGCATGTCGCTTACCTCAGACCAGCTGCCTGTCTCTTCCATCAATAGAATGCCCATATCCGCTTTGACAAAAAGAAAGGCGGGAAATGGACAGCTTGGAAGTGCGTATTCAAGCAAATCAACCACTTGATCTAAAACGATTTGCTGCTCAATCAAACATGTGGAATCACTACTCTGATCAAACTGACAGACCATACATAAATAGGTGCTCCCTGTGCTTAATCCAAACGTCTGTGCAAGTCGGACAACGTCTTGCTCGGAAGACACTGCACCTTCTATCCATCTGCGAAACCCTTCATTTCGGGCCCGCTTGGCCGTTTGTTCGATGGCATGTTGCCTCATTCGTGCAATTGACAATTCATTTACAGCGTGTTCAATCATCACATGCAGTTCTTTTTCCTGTGGTGGAATGAAGGAAAGGACCACTAAATAATCACATGTATGTTCGGTGATATAAATGGGAAAGACGGAAAAGGTTTGCTTACCATGTACCATAGAAAAATAATGGCTTGTCGTGCTCTGAAAAAAATGGAGGACTTGAATCAATTCTGGGCTTGTCATCATTGTGTGCGAGGTGTAGAGAATCTGTCCATACCGGTTCAGTAAATAGACAGGTCTGTGAATCCTTTGGGTCATTTTTTGTAATGCTTCAAAATGATGATTGGCCATGTTCATATCCACTCAATCTCCTTTATTGAGAGCCAAAGCTGTTGGTGAAGATGAATAAAAAAATGGACAAGCGCTGTTAACATCTCTGATATGCATTATGTTATCAGCTAAAATCATTTTACATAGAAAGTTGTCAACTAATATCACAAGCAAACAGGGTGGATAGGACACAATCGCGTGCCAACAGTCATCTTCATTCAGAATTACGGGCAAATGTGATATGTTGTAGACAGAAGAATTTCTTTCAGAAATATGGGTATCCCAAGAGACAAAGGCTTTGATGTGGGAAAGCCGCCTATACCCATAAGTGGCAAGAGGTGAGATACATGATTTATATCGGATTAACTGGCTGGGGGGATCATGACAGTCTTTACCCGCCGAAAATAGGAAGCTCTCAAAAGCTGTTTCACTACGCGTCAACGTTCCCTATTGTGGAACTGGATGCAAGCTTTTATGCTGTTCAGCCTGAGCGCAATCATGAAAAGTGGATAAAGGACACACCGGACACCTTTCAATTTGTCGTGAAAGCATACCAAGGAATGACCGGACATCAAAGAGGCGAGATTCCTTTTGCTTCGAAGGAAGAAATGTTTGACGCTTTTATCCTCTCATTGACTCCGCTCATTCGAGAAGGGAAACTGGCCATGGTCCTGTTTCAATTTCCACCATGGTTTGATTGTAAAAAAGAGCATGTCCAATATTTAAGATGGTGTAAGGAAAAGATGGGTGACATTCCGTGTGCCCTCGAATTCCGAAACCGGACATGGTTTTCAAACGATTTTTATGAGCAAACCTTGTCCTTTATGGAGAAAGAAGGGTGGATTCATTCCGTCTGTGATGAACCACAAGTCGGAGAAGGGTCCATTCCGCCAGTCATACAAGCCACACACCGTGATAAAACATTGGTCCGTTTTCACGGAAGAAATAAACAGGGCTGGCTTCACCCAGCAGACCATGAGAATTGGCGAGAAGTGCGTTACTTATATTTATATAATGAAGCTGAATTAAAGGAATGGAAAAAGAATCTCGACATCCTGCATCAGCAATCGAAAGATGTATATGTTGTGTTTAATAATAACTCCGGCGGAGATGCAGCGGCGAATGGCCAGCAAATGATTGATTTGCTGGATATTACCTATTCAAGCTTATCCCCGAAGCAGTTAGATTTTTTTAGTTAAATGAGAGCTGCGGCTTTCAAGCTGAATGAAACGGTTCAGTGACAACTTGAGGGAGAGATCAACATGCTGCAGAAGCTATGGTTATATCATACAAACGACTTGCACAGCCACTTTGAGAACTGGCCAAAAATCGCCGCTTATATTGAAGAAAAGCGTCAAGTTCACGATCAGATGCTTTTGTTTGATATTGGCGACCATATGGACCGAGTGAACCTAGTGTCAGAAGCTGATTATGGAAAGGTAAACGTCAAGCTCCTCGATCAGCTCGGCTATGATGGGGTCACGATTGGTAATAATGAGGGCATTACGCTGCCTCATGATCAACTGGATCAATTATACAAAGAGGCTCAATTTTCAGTGATTTTGTCTAATTTATTTGAGAAAGGCAAAAGACCATCGTGGGCAAAGCCTTATCATATGATCACAATGAAAAATGGACTGAAGATATGCCTCTTAGGGGTAACGATTGCTTATACACCTGTATATGAAAAGCTGGGCTGGGACATTATAGACCCGTTTGACAGCATACGGGACATGCTGCAGGAAGTGAAGGGACAGGCTGATGTGATTGTGCTCCTTTCCCATCTTGGTATCATCCATGATCGGGAGGTAGCCCAAGATTTTCCCGAAATTGACATCATCTTAGGCGCGCACACGCATCATCTTTTAGAACATGGTGAGATGGACAATGGTGTGCTGCTTGCATGTGCTGAAAAGTATGGGCATTACATTGGCTGTGTAGAGCTGACCATTGACACAACGCGCAACGAGCTCATAGAGAAAAAGGCGACAGTGCAATCAGTGGACCAGCTCATAAGTGAATCGGATGAAGCCATCACCACCTTACAGCAAGCTGAAAGAAGAGCAAAATCACTGATGCAGGAAAAAGTGGCGACGGTCGAGACGAAGCTTGAAACAAAATGGTTCGATGAATCTCCGCTTCCTCAGCTGTTAACAGATGCCATTAAAGATTGGTGCGGGGCAGATATCGGCATGATGAATGCAGGCATGGTGCTTGATTCATTAGAGGCTGGGGCCGTGACAAGAGAAGAGATCCACCGGATATGTCCGCATCCAATTAATCCAATTCGAGTGACGCTTACCGGTAAACAGCTGCTAGAAACCGTTCAGCGGGCATGTGAAGAAAAAATGGAACAGCTGCGCATCAAAGGCTTCGGCTTTAGAGGTGAATTGATGGGGAAAATGCTATACAGCGGACTCACCTATACATTAGAAGAAGGCGAAAACAAACGGGTGAAAGAAGTCTTTGTCCATGGTCAATTAATCAAAGAGGATGATTCATATACGATTGGCACAGTAGATATGTATACACTCGGCTCCCTGTTTCCTCATATACGTGACCATGAACATATTGACTATTTCATGCCGGAATTTTTACGTGATGTGCTGAGCTGGCGCTTAAAGGAAGCAAGATGAAATCCGCTTCAGCCTAACAACACTCGCCCTCTCTTCACATAGATTGTGGGTGAGAGGAGTGAAGGGATTTGGTGAATTTAACACCGATTACAATTGATGGCCATTCCTTTACAGCCGTCACCGTCAAACTGCCGAAGACCAATTTTATGGCAGTGACAAACGAGCATGGTTATATTATGTGCGGTGCACTTGATGTCGGGCTCTTAAATGAAAAGCTTGCAGATAGAGGAATCATCGCAGGAAGAGCGGTCGGTGTGAGAACCATCGAGCAATTGCTCGATGCGCCTTTAGAATCTGTGACATACGCCGCTGAAGCGCTGGGCATTCCAGCTGGAACAATCGGCAGAGACGCATTATTAAAAATGGTGAAATAAAATGAAGAGATGATTCCTATCCCCCCGCCTGTCTGCATACACTTGTAATGGAGAAGGGGGGATTTTTTATTGAGAATGAACCGCCGTTATCGCCCCTACAAAAAGGGCCCTTTGCCGTTTCGTTACGTGATGCTGCTTGCCATATTATTTTTTGTGCTCTCAACTGTCATTAGTCTATTTTTCATTAACCGTTCTATTAAACCAACCCTGATTCACATTGCTGAACTAGAAACAGAGCGAATAGCCAATCATCTCATTCAATATTCTGTTCAAGATTTTGCAGACGATCAGGAGAATATGAAGGATATGGTGGTCATGAATACAAGTGAGAACGGTAAAGTAACGACCATCGATTTCAATGCGCAAGCAACATCGAAAGCAATGGCTGACCTGTCACGTCATCTTCAAAAAAATTTAGAGGACATCGAAAAGGGGAATTTTCAAAAGGAAGCGAAAGAGGCATTAAAAGATCAAACGGATGGCCATGACGGCATTATATACAATATTCCACTTGGGCAAGCGTCTGGTAATGCACTGATCGCAAACCTAGGACCAAAAGTGCCTGTACGATTTAGTGTCATTGGTGATCCGCATACGGACGTTGAAAAAAACATTAAGCCTTATGGCATTAACAATGCCTTGATTGATATTAGTGTTCTGATCGAGGTGAAGGTGAGAGTCATCATTCCGTTTGCATCTGAAACCATCGTCGTCAAAAATTCTGTTCCTGTCTCCATACAAGCCGTTCAAGGGGACGTGCCAGATTATTATAATGGCAGCGGGACAAATTCCGGTGCTCCATCGATTGTTTTGCCAGAGAAAAAGGAGAAAGAAGATTAACAGCCCAATGAAAGAATTGGGCTGTTTGTTATGATTTGCTTTTCCGCTCGGCTCTTTCCCACGCTCGCAGGTGAGGGTATGGATCAAATGACCATTCGGTTCGTCCGTTGTCCTTATACATCCCATAATGAAGGTGTGGAGGAAACTTTCCTGCTGTGCCGGGAGGGCCATAACCGGAGCTTCCGACAGACCCAATAACCTGTCCAGGTTCAACAATTTGGCCTGTCTTGAGTCCTTTTGCAAATCCATTTAAGTGAGCGAAATAATGATAATGATTGTGAATATCTCGAATGCCTATCCGCCAGCCGCCAAAGCGGTTCCAGCCTTTCATTTCAATAATGCCATATGATGTCGCACGAACAGGAAGACCATAATGGGCAAATAAATCAGTGCCCTCATGGATTCTTCTCCCTCCAAAGCCTCTCGCATCACCCCATGTACTCCTGTAGCTGTAGTCAGCTCCGACCGGAAGAGGAAACGCATGCTTTCCGAGGTCAAGATGGCCATAGTGCTTATAGAGCTTCATAAAAGATGAAATGATTCCAACGGTTTGATCACGTCCATAATAGTCCCATAAGGCAATTTTTAATTGGTCAATGGTGCTGCCGTAGTAAAGCAAGTATTGAGCAAACGTGAACAGTACATCTTCATCATTATCGATTTCAGCTTTACCATCCCCATTTCCATCAAGCCCAATGCCGTCAAACACTTTAATGCTTAAGGGGGAGGTATCCTGCTTATTCGGGTTTTCTGGTCCGATCCACATTTCCCGGGGAATGTAGATGCCAATGACGCCTTTTTGTTTCGGTAAATCTTTTCTCCTTTTTCGAATATTGTGTTCATACTGATCTACCGCAGCAAGTACATACCATGGAACCTGTGTCGTGATGGCGACTTTTTCGTATAGTGCCATTCGCTGCTTCAACTCATCTGGCTGCTTGCTCGCCCCTTCTGCATGAATAGGTAAAGGTATTATTGAAAGAGCGATGATGATGGCTAAAACCACTTTCACAAACGTCCATCTCCTTTCTTCGAGCATCATCTTCTAATGTTTAGTGTGGGTAGATCGCTATATTTCATAAGAAGAAAATGTTAGTAATTTTCTTCTGTTTATTTAGGAGCCTTTTGGGTATTTTTGCAGCTCATTCCCTTGTTGTTCAATCTGTACTATGTTAAAGTGTCTAAAGAAAAGGCTTTAGGCCGAAGATTCAATTTTTTGCAGCTTCTGGCTGCATCCATCGTATATAGCAGGAAGATTTTTGTATATGCACCTTTAACGAATTCATATGGAGATGATGGAATTGGCAAAGAAGGAAGAGCACGTAAGAAAACCGGACTGGCTTAAAATTAAGCTGAATACAAATGAAAACTATACCGGTTTGAAAAAAATGATGCGGGAAAACAACCTGAATACCGTTTGTGAGGAAGCGAAATGTCCGAATATTCATGAATGCTGGGCAGTTAGAAGAACCGCTACATTTATGATCCTTGGATCTGTTTGTACGCGCGCATGCCGTTTCTGTGCGGTGAAAACTGGACTTCCAACTGAGCTTGACCTGCAAGAACCGGAACGCGTTGCAGATTCAGTGGCTTTGATGAATTTAAAGCACGCTGTTATAACAGCGGTTGCAAGGGATGACCAAAAAGATGGCGGAGCAGGCGTATTTGCTGAAACAGTGCGTGCCATTAGAAGGAAAAGCCCATTCACCACAATTGAAGTTCTCCCTTCAGATATGGGTGGCAATGATGATAACTTGAAAACGTTGATGGATACACGACCTGACATTTTAAATCACAATATTGAAACAGTACGCAGGTTAACACCGAGGGTTCGTGCACGTGCTACATATGATCGTTCATTAGAATTCTTGCGTCGTGCAAAAGAAATGCAACCTGACATTCCAACGAAATCAAGCATTATGATTGGACTCGGTGAAACGAAGGAAGAAATCATTGAAGTCATGGATGATCTTCTTGCCAATCACGTCGACATCATGGCGATTGGTCAGTATTTACAGCCTTCGAAAAAGCATTTGAAAGTTCAAAAATACTACCATCCAGATGAGTTTGCAGAGCTGAAGGAAATTGCCATGTCAAAAGGCTTTAGCCACTGTGAAGCTGGGCCGCTTGTCCGCTCTTCCTACCATGCAGACGAACAAGTAAACGAAGCGTCTAAAAAGCGTCAGGCGCAAGCATAACAAAGAAAACGCCAGAGCTTTCTGGCGTTTTTTCTCGTATTAATTTTGGCCGTAAGGGGCGTTTCTTCTCATGGTGCGGTCGGAATTTGTCATGCCATTTGCATCTTCTTGATTTGAAATATCCCCACCTTGAGGGGAATATTTCATTTGTTGAATCGTTTTTGTTAAAATTTGATCAAAATCACGTGAATTGGTTTGAAGACGTGAAAAATTGGCAATGGATTGAAAGTGCTCTGGATTATCAGAGACGTATACATGATAATAACGAGGGAGAACGGAAACCGCCGTTTTCTTCACTTGATCGGCTGATTCATCTCGGTTTTTGTTTCCTGTTCGATACACAATCAGTGCATCCTCATCTGTGACAAGAGTCGCTGCATCTTTGATGTTTGGCAGCTGCACAGCTAAACTTGTAATGACGTGGGCAAGGTGCTCACGATTTAAAGCAGGTGTCTTTTCTTTCTGATCCGTTACTTGCTGCCGCTGATAACGAACATATCCTGCTCTGTTTGTGTCTGCTTCTGGCATGTTGGAATTATTTCCTTCATGACGATCAGACAGCCGGATGGTTTTACTTGAAGAATCTTCATCCACCTGCCTGTTCATACCTGATTGAAAGCCGCATCCGCCTAAAAGCATGCAGAGGAGAATAGTGGCTGTCAGTTGTTTCATCATAAATGTGACCTCCTTTTTTCTTTAGCTTCGGCTAAAACGGAAAAAACATGCTTTAGCAATTGATGGAGTTCTTCCAATGAATTATCATTAAAGATGGATCGTTTAAAAAGAGGTGAGAAGATGATCGTTATTCAGAATGCTACCTTTGATCTTGTGAGAGATATCAAAGACGGCTTTGATGAGGAAGCGTTTAAAGCAAGGTACTCAGATATTTTAAATAAGTATGATTATATTGTGGGAGATTGGGGCTACAATCAGCTTAGGCTGAAAGGGTTCTTTGATGACCAAAACCAAAAGGCCACATTTGATACAAAAATCAGCACACTCGATGAATACATTTATGAATACTGTAATTTTGGCTGTGCCTATTTTGTCTTAAAACGAATGAGAAAATAACGCAAAGGGGAGCGTCATGATGTATTTCGTAGACAGAAAGAAGATTGAAGAGACATTACGTTTTTTCGAGGAGCAATATGATTTGATGCGCAGTCATCAAACATGGACAAGTCCTCTAGAGAAAAAAGCGCTGGAACGAATCGTTCATCTGCTCGTCGAATGTATTCTTGATACGGGGAATGACATGATTGATGGCTTTATTATGCGTGATCCTGGAAGCTATGATGACATCATGGATATTCTTGTCGATGAAAAGGTCGTACCAGAAGTGGAAGGCAGCCAGCTGAAAAAGCTTGTCTCGTGCCGCAAAACGCTTGTTCAGCAATATCAGGAAGTGGATCATCACGACTTATTGCAGGTAATCAGTGAGGTAGAACAGGCGCTTCAAGTATTTCCAAACAGAATCCGTACCTATTTGGAGCAGGAGCTTGGACCAGTATCAGCGTTTAAATAAACCATTGGAGTTGTGAGCATCATGAAATACAAAGGCTATTTAATTGATTTAGATGGGACGATGTATAAAGGAACAGAAAAGATTGAAGAGGCGGGTCAATTTGTTCAAAAGTTAAATGAGTTGAACATCCCTTATTTGTTTGTCACAAATAACTCTTCACGCACCCCGAAGCAGGTAGCGGAGAAACTTGTTTCTTTCGATATTCCAGCAACGGAAGAACAAGTCTTTACAACAAGTATGGCGACGGCAAACTATATTGCGGAACAAAAGAAAGATGCGTCTGTTTACGTCATCGGCGAAGAAGGAATCAGGCAGGCCATTGAAGAAAAAGGGCTGACGTTTGGTCAGGAAGACGCTGATTTCGTTGTTGTTGGAATTGATCGAGGCATTACTTATGAAAAATTAGCAGTAGGTGCAATTGCCATTCGTCAAGGAGCACAATTTGTCTCAACAAATGGCGATATTGCCATTCCAACAGAAAGAGGGCTGTTGCCAGGGAACGGCTCTTTAACGTCTGTGCTGACAGTCACCACAACGGTCCAGCCAACGTTTATTGGAAAGCCAGAATCGATCATCATGGAACAAGCCATGCGGGTGCTCGGGACAGATGTGTCTGAGACGCTCATGGTCGGTGATAACTATGATACCGATATTATGGCAGGGATGAATGCAGGAATGGATACATTGCTCGTTCATACAGGCGTGACAACTAAAGAGCTGCTTCAGCAGTATGACAAACAGCCAACCTATGTCATTGATTCTTTATCCGAGTGGATCGAGCGATGATCATAAAAAAGAGGACAAGCGTTACGCGCGCGTCCTCTTTTTTGGTTTATTCCGCATTTCTCGAACTATGCGCCAGCCTGCTTGATGCTGCCGCAGCAATGGCGCCAACAATGTCATCTAAAAAAGTATGGCACTTGCCTGTGGATTTATCGTTCAGTTTTCCAAGGATTCCTGGTTTTTCTTTATCGATATATCCGTAATTCGTAAAGCCGATCGATCCATAAATATTGACGATGGCAAAGGACAAAATTTCATCGACGCCATACAGGCTTTCGTCTGTTTCAAGAATCGATTGCAGAGGCTCGGTCAGCTTCTTTTGTTCCGCTAGAATATCTAGTTCAACGCCTGTTAAAATGGCATTTTGGACTTCACGTTTTGCGATGACACGCTCCACATTGTGGATGCACTCTGTCATGTCTAAGCCAGGATGATACTTTTCCTGTAAAAAGTAGACAAGGTCTGCTATATCTTGAATGGTTACGCCTCGCTCTTGTAAACGTCGTCTTGCTGTTTTTTCTACTTCGTTCATCTCATGATGATGCGGCATGTATTCCTCACCCAATCCTCGTAATTTGTCCACAACGTGTGAAAAAGCTTCGGATAGTAAATTGTATTCATAAATCTCTCAACCTGCGACTACGATATGATAAAGGACTGATCATATGAACGCAGGTGAAAACATGAAAGAAACCATTTATCACACATTTGGTATTGATGTTCGTCAATTGATGCCATATGGCAGCTATCAGAGCTTTCAAACGGCGAAGGCTCTCTTCCTCATTGTTCCTGTGTCTCATTTGCGAGAAGAAGAACTCACAGAGCTTTATCATATTAGTCAGTATTTACTGAATGAGGGTGACCCATACGTCGCTGTGTTTGAATTAACGAATGAAGAGAAACCGACCTTTACTCATGGAAAGGAGCTGTACGCCTTATTCAAGGCAGCACCGCCGATTACAAGCCGCTCGTTTCAACATGCGTCAGAGCTGGCGGCCTTTCATGTAAGGGGAAGAGGGTTTCCTTATGAGGTGTCTGAAACAAAACGGGTGGGAGCCTGGAAGGAATTATGGGCAAAACGGTTAGATCAGCTTGAAGGCTTTTGGATGCAGCAAATGCATCAAAAACCGCTTGAACGGTTTGAAAAAAAATTCATTGAATCTTTTCCGTATTATCTTGGGTTAACGGAAAATGCCATTCAATATTTAGTTGATACAGAGCTTGATGATGAACCGAGAGAATGTGACTCAGGCACTGTTTGTCATCAGCGCTTTTCACGTAAGACATGGCCACATGAGCAGCCGCTTCGTTTACCTGTTGATTGGGTCTTTGATCATCCAACCCGGGACATTGCCGAATACTTAAGAGAAACCTTTGTACAGCATAAGGAAGATTTAATTGAAGAAGGATTTTCCTTTCTGCAGCAATATGAGCAGGTGACACCCCTTTCATCCTTTTCAAAGCGATTGTTATACAGCCGCCTTTTGTTCCCGCTTCATTATTTTGAAATTGTGGAAGGCTACTACATGTCTGGAGAGAATGAAAAATCATATTATGAAGAGCGGTTAGATTACGTCTTAAATGATGCCAACCGCTATGAATACTTTCTGAAGGTCTTTCAAGAGATGAGTGCCATGCGAAGCGGCGGGAGCCTCATTCCGGCTGTTGGATGGATTCAACCATCCGCTGATTTGAAGTTTCAGTGAACAGACGAAACGTCTCTTTTCTCTTGAGGCGTTTTTCGTTATGCTTAAAGAAATCAACCAAAGGAGTGTTCTTCGTGACGAAACCTTATGTCTATATCACAAGAAAGCTGGATGAAGCAGCACTTACACCATTAAAAGAAGTCGCTCATATTGAGATGTGGCCGAGCGAGGAGGAGCCATGTCCAAGAGAAGAGTTAGAAAAACAATCTGCTAAGGCTGATGGGCTTCTCACAATGCTGTCAGATCAAGTGGACGAGGCACTTTTATCAAATGCCCCGAATGTAAAAGTGGTGGCGAACCTTGCTGTTGGCTATGACAATATTGATCTTGGAGCAGCTAAAAAACATGGTATCACAGTGTGTAATACACCAGACGTATTAACAGAATCCACAGCTGATTTAGCCTTTGCCCTGCTGATGGCATCAGCTAGACGGATTGTTGAGGCGAGTGATTGGATTAAGGAAGGAAAATGGACAGGCTGGGGACCGCTTCTTCTTGCCGGCGCCGATGTTCATCACAAAACCCTTGGAATTGTCGGAATGGGCAGTATTGGAACAGCACTTGCCAAGCGGGCAGCGGGCTTTGATATGAAGGTGCTTTACCATAACCGTTCAAGAAAGCCAGAGGCAGAAGCGCAGTTAGGTGTGACCTATGCCACCTTTGATGAACTGCTCACACAGTCTGATTTCATCGTCTGTCTGACCCCTTTAACCCCGGAAACGAAAGAAATGTTTAATGAGAAAGCTTTTGATCAGATGAAGAACACGGCTTACTTTATCAACGTATCAAGAGGGCAGACGGTGAATGAGGATGCTTTATATAAGGCTGTCACAACAGGGAAAATTGCAGGAGCAGGCCTCGATGTATTTAGTCAGGAGCCTGTCAGCCCGGCTCATCCGTTAACGACATTACCTAACGTGACGGTTCTTCCTCATATCGGAAGCGCAAGTGTTGAAACGAGAAAAACGATGATGCATTTATGTGCTGAAAATATCGCGCTTGTCTTACAAGATCAGCAGGCCAAAACGCCGGTTCATCCATAATGTTAAGGCTTCCCGACTTTCGGGAGCTTTTCTCACAAAAATATTTTGAAAATATAGAATCTTGATATAAATAGCTGTTAAGCGGTTTCATTCTTACATTCTCATATTTTATTACCTTGTCAAAATGAGGATACCCCTTTATAATGTGTGTACATTGAATGTCTGTGTTAGGTTAACAAATGTCTTTTTAGAGAGGACATTTACGGAGAAAGGTGGAATTTCAGGTGAAGGCAATTCGAGTTGGACTATTAGGATTAGGAACAGTGGGGAGCGGTGTCGTTAAGATTATCCAAGATCATCAGGATAAATTAATGCACCAGATCGGCTGTCCCGTATTAATACAAAAAGTGCTTGTGAGCAATCCCGACAAAAAAAGAGATGTGGATGTAGCAAGAGAGGTCTTCACAACTGAAGTATACGATGTGATTAGAGATCCAGAGGTCGACGTCATTATTGAAGTGATGGGCGGCATTGAAGATACAAAACAATATTTAATAGATGCGTTAAACGAGAAGAAACATGTCATTACAGCCAATAAAGATTTAATGGCACTTTACGGAACGGAGCTTTTGCATGTTGCGAAAGAAAATGGCTGTGATCTTTATTATGAAGCAAGTGTCGCCGGAGGAATTCCGATTCTTCGTACACTGGAGGAAGGATTAGCCTCTGATCGAATCACAAAGATGATGGGTATCGTGAACGGCACAACGAATTTTATTTTAACGAAAATGAATGTCAATAAAAGCGCATATGAGGATGTATTAAAAGAAGCGCAAGATCTCGGCTTTGCAGAAGCAGATCCAACAGCTGATGTAGAAGGACTGGATGCGGCAAGGAAAATGGCCATTCTTGCAAGACTTGGCTTTTCGATGAATGTTGATTTAGAAGATGTGAAGGTCAAAGGCATCTCTGAAATCTCTGATGAGGACATTAATTTCAGCAAACGATTTGGCTATACAATGAAGCTGATCGGTATTGCCCAAAGAGACGGAGAGAAAGTGGAGGTCAGTGTACAGCCAACTTTACTCCCTGATCATCATCCACTATCATCCGTCAACAATGAATTCAATGCTGTGTATGTCTACGGAAGTGCTGTGGGAGAAACGATGTTTTACGGACCTGGAGCAGGAAGTCTGCCAACGGCAACAGCTGTTGTATCTGACTTAGTCGCAGTGATGAAAAATATGCGTCTTGGCGTGAACGGAAGCGGATTTATCGCAGCGCAATTTGAGAAGAAAATCAAATCATCATCGGAAGTATTTGCTCAGCAATTCTTAAGAATCCATGTCAGAGATCAAGTCGGGGCATTCTCCCGGATTACATCTATTTTTTCTGAAAGAGGCATCAGCTTTGAAAAGATCCTTCAGCTTCCTGTGAAAGGGCATGATGAGCTGGCTGAAATTGTGATTATTACACATCAGACTTCAGAAGAAGATTTCTCAAATATCCTGCAAAAATTAAACGATCTCGACGTGGTGGTTCAGGTGAAGAGCACGTACCGAGTAGAAGGGAACGGTTTAAGCTGATGAAGTGGAATGGACTCATTGAAGAATTCCAAGAATTCTTACCAGTAAACGAACATACACCAAAACTAACATTAAATGAGGGGAATACACCGCTGATCCACCTCGCCAAGCTTTCTGAAAAGCTAGGGATTGAGCTGCATGTGAAAACAGAGGGCGTCAATCCAACGGGCTCTTTTAAAGATCGAGGAATGGTCATGGCAGTCGCAAAGGCAAAAGAAGAAGGCAATGATACGATCATGTGTGCTTCGACAGGAAATACCTCTGCAGCCGCTGCGGCTTATGCGGCTCGCGCTGATATGAAATGTATTGTCATCATTCCAGATGGGAAAATTGCCTTCGGTAAGCTCGCGCAGGCTGTGATGTACGGAGCAGAGATCATTGCCATTGACGGCAACTTTGATGATGCGCTTAAAATTGTCCGCAGCATCTGTGAAAAAGCGCCGATTGCACTCGTTAACTCCGTTAATCCTTACCGAATTGAAGGACAAAAGACAGCGGCATTTGAAATCTGTGAACAGCTAGGCTCTGCGCCAGACGTACTGGCGATTCCTGTTGGAAATGCAGGGAATATCACAGCCTACTGGAAAGGGTTCAAAGAATATCATGAGCAAAAAGGTACTGGGCTGCCTGTGATGCGCGGTTTTGAAGCAGAAGGTGCAGCAGCGATCGTTCGAAATGAAGTAATTGAGCAGCCAGAAACAGTAGCAACAGCCATTCGTATCGGAAATCCAGCAAGCTGGAAGCAAGCTGTGGCAGCCGCCGATGAATCAAACGGAAAAATTGATGAAGTGACAGACGAGGAAATTCTTCATGCGTATCAATTGATTGCACGTGAAGAAGGGGTGTTTGCAGAGCCAGGATCATGTGCGTCCATTGCGGGCGTACTAAAGCAGGTGAAATCTGGAGAAATCAAGCCAGGCAGTAAAGTGGTCGCTGTATTAACAGGAAACGGGTTGAAAGATCCGAATACGGCGATTGATATTTCACACATCAAACCGGTCACACTCGATGCAGATGAAGATCAAATTCTCGAACATTTAGAAAAGGCCGCACGCGTATGAGTGAAGCCTCCATGCTTTTTTCAATCACAGTACCGGGAAGCACTGCCAACTTAGGACCAGGCTTTGATTCAGTCGGAATGGCGCTCAGCCGCTACTTAAAGCTATCGGTCTATGGCCATGATAGCTGGCTGTTTGAAGCAGAAACAGATGTCGTGTCTGGTATTCCATCAGGCACCGACAATCTGATTTATCAAACAGCCAAAAAGGTCGCAGATGACTTTGGAAAAACACTCCCGCCTGTTCATGTCAAAGTGTGGAGTGATATTCCATTGGCTCGGGGGCTAGGCAGCAGTGCAGCCGCCATCGTGGCCGCCATTGAGCTTGCCAATCAGCTGCTTGAATTAAATTTGTCAGATGATCAGAAGCTCTTTTTTGCAAGTGAGGTAGAGGGTCATCCAGATAATGCTGGTGCTTCGCTATTTGGTGGTTTACTCATCGGTCTTCATGAAGAAGAAAAGACACATGCCGTCAAAGTGCAGCATGTAGACATAGATGTAGTGGTCGTAATTCCTTTTTATGAAGTGTTAACAAAGGATGCCCGTGATGTCCTGCCAGAGGATCTTTCCTATAAGCATGCCGTTAGTGCGAGTGCGGTGAGTAACGTCCTTGTCGCCGCCTTAATGACGCAGAACTGGCCGCTTGTAGGGGAGATGATGAATAAAGATTTGTTTCATCAGCCTTATCGCACCATGCTTGTCCCAGAGCTGTCGAAGGTGGAGCATGTCGCTTCATTAAAAGGAGCGTATGGAACAGCTTTAAGCGGTGCCGGGCCGACGATCCTTACCTTAGTTGAAAAAGGGAAGGGAGACGCGCTGAAAGAGCAGCTTGCTCAAAATTTCCCTCATTGCGAAGTAGATTTGCTGACGGTTCCAGTAGAAGGTGTCGTCGTCGAACATCATCCTGTCAATCAAGTGTAGAACGTGCGGTGAATACGCACGTTCCAGCGTGTAGACAAACCCTCGCATTCTGTGTCAGTCCTGCGTGCCGGTGCTCACGAATCTCAAATTCGCTCCGCTCCGGTACTCGTCCTTCCTAGACTTCAAGGGCTTTCTATCACGCTGAAAAGAAGACAAAGGGCTAAAATAAAGATCATTTTAGCCCTTTGTCAACAATCTGGAACGTGCGGTGAATACGCACGTTCTTTTTTATACTTGTTTTTAAGGGCAGAAGCAGGGATTATTATTTAGAGGATCGAACTATTTTTTATACATAAAAGGGGGAGATACATTCATGAAGAAATTGATAACTGCTGAAGATATAACGAAGATTGTTTCTGTTTCTCATCCGGTCTATTCGCCAGATGGAAAAAGGGCGGTCTTTACAAAAGTCACTGTGAATGAGAAAAAGGATGATTACAATATCCATTTATGGGTTCGAGATGAAGAGACAGATGAGCTGTCTCAATGGACATTTGAGGATGGAAAGCACCATCATCCTGTTTGGTCAAAAGACGGTAAGCAGCTTGCCTTTATGTTGCAAAAGCCAAAGGAAGTTCCTCAGCTGGCACTCATGCAGAGTCAAGGAGGCGGCGTGCGTACCTTAACGAATATTCCTTACGGGGTATCTCATCCTGTATTTTCACCAGATGGAACTTTCCTTTATGCGGGTGTGTCATTAAAACAAACAGAATCTGTTCATGATGAAAAAAAGGAGGAGCGAGATGACTTTGCTCCGGCAGTATATGATGAGTTGACTTATAAGGCAGATGGAAGAGGATTTTTAGATGGGCGTTTGACGCAGATCGTTCAAGTGGATGTCCGTTCAGGCGAGGTACAGCCTGTTACAAGCCAGCAGCATCATCATATAAATCATGTGGTCTCTCCGTGCGGAAAATGGCTCGCCTATATTCAAACAAATCCTCAGATACCTTATATAAGTGATGTGTGTCTTCTCTCATTAGAGGATGGTACATCAAGCAAAATCACACAATCAACCGGCGCCTACTCAAGCGTATCTTTTTCTCCAAATGGAGAAAGCCTTTTGGTCATTGGACATGAGCGCGAATTTCAAAATGCAACTTTCCCATCATTATGGCTGTATGACCTGAAGGAAGAAAGGGCCATCCAGCTATCAGAAATGCTCGATATGTATGTGGGCAACTGTATGGCAGGGGATAGTGTCATGGGTGAAGCCAATCAGCTTCCCCAATGGACAAAAGATAGTCAAGGGTTTTATGCGCTTGTCTCTGATCAAGGAAGTACAGGAATTTATTATTTTTCCATTGAAGGTTTAGCCTACCCTGTTCGACTAGAGGCAGAACATATTACGAACTTCAGCCTTCATCCAGATGAATCAAAATTGCTGCTGAGCCGGCTGTCCCCCGTCACACCAAGTGAGCTGTATGAGCTGACATTAGGGGAAACATCACTAAAGCAAATCACATTCGAGCATGCTACCTTTCTCAAGGAGCATGTCCTCTCAGTACCGGAGCCATTTTCGCTTCAGTCGAAAGAGGGCGACGATGTACATGGGTGGTTCATGAAGCCTTCCCAGATGGAAGACGGGAAGAAATATCCGCTTATTCTAGAGATTCATGGCGGACCGCATGCGATGTATGGTCAAACGTATTTTCATGAATTTCAAATGCTCGCCTCTGAAGGCTTTGCCGTTGTGTATGTCAATCCTCATGGCAGTCATGGGTACGGACAGATGTTTACCGACCGTGTGAGAGGCAGCTATGGTGATGTTGATTATGAGGATGTCATGCTGGCTGTTGATCATGTGCTAAAAGCCTATGATTTTCTTGATGAAACGAGACTCGGAGTGACCGGCGGCAGCTATGGGGGTTTTATGACCAACTGGATTGTCGGACAGACAGACCGCTTTCGTGCAGCCGTCACACAGCGATCCATCTCGAACTGGATTAGTTTTTATGGCATCAGTGATATCGGTTATTTCTTTACAAGGTGGCAGATTGATGGGGATATTTATGATTCGGTTGATAAGCTATGGGATCGTTCGCCGCTTAAGTATGTGAAACAGGTGAACACGCCGCTTCTCATCTTGCACAGCGATGAAGATTATCGCTGTCCAGTCGATCAAGCAGAGCAGCTTTTTGTGGCATTGAAGGAGCTTGGGAAAGACACAAGATTGGTCAAATTCCCGAAGGCATCTCATGATTTATCCAGAAGCGGCCACCCGGGACAGCGCATTCAAAGACTGACCTTTATTCAAGAATGGTTTAAAGAAAAGTTATCCTAATGAAAAAAACGACCCGATTTGGGTCGTTTTCATGTCATATATGAATTAGAAAACCTGTTCAACTTCTACAACGCCAGGCACTTCTTCTAATAATGCGCGCTCAATACCGGCTTTCAGTGTAATGGTTGAACTTGGGCAGCTGCCGCAAGCACCAAGAAGACGTAATTTGACAATGCCATCTTCAATGTCTACAAGCTCACAGTCTCCACCATCACGTAATAGAAATGGACGAAGTTTGTCCAGTACTTCCTGTACTTGGTCTTTCATTTCGACTTCAGTCATTAGATATAATCGCTCCTTTCACAACATATCACCATTATATTCATCTGGACGATAAAAATCTATTGATTGGTTTCAAAGTTTCCTTCTCATTATAGCACAATCTCACCTTGAAACAAAAAGTGATTTTGACTTTTTTCATACAGAAAATTCAGCTAAAATAAAGGAGAATAGGGGGCTTGTCAAATGAACCAAACCGTTGATCTTTATGTATATGGAAGAGATGTCCTGTGTGCTAGCTGCGTGAATCTGCCTTCTTCAAAAGATACATTTGAGTGGTTAGATGCAGCGTTAAAACGAAAATATCCGAATCAGCCGTTTCGCATCACATATATTGATATTGAGCACCCGCCAGAAAACGAACGCCAAAAGGAATTGTGTGAACGAATTCTTGATGATGAATTCTTTTATCCACTTGTCCTAGTGGAGGATCAAATTGTTGGAGAGGGCAATCCGAAATTAAAAGACATTTATCAAGAAATGGAGAAATACGGGTACAAAGAGAGCAGTGAATAAGCTGTTCTTTTTTTGAGAAAATAAATAGAACAAATGTTCTTTTTATGTTGAAAAAGAACGTTTGTTCGTATATAATGGAATGAAAGGAGCGTGAGCATCATGAATTATTTACTGAAACAATCTCTTCATCAGCAAATACCGATTGACATGATTTATATGAAGAAAAACGGAGAGTGCACAAAGCGAAAAATCATTGTACACCGTCAAACGGAACAGCTCATACAAGCGTATTGTTTATCGAAGAAGACAATGAGAACTTTTCGTAAAGACTGCATACTTGCCCTTGCTCCGATCAAATTGACCAATCCATCGGCACATGCCGTTTCATAGAAAAAAGCTCCTTCTTCAAGAAAGGAGCTTTGAGAAAAAAATCACATGAGCTTAGCCATTGTGATGCTTGTACATCCAAAGAAGTCCAGATTTTAGGAGTCTTGGCACACGGCCAACAAGTGGACGATCCGCAACTAAGCCAAAGCCGGCTTTTTTCCCTAAAGAGCCTAGTACCCCTTTTAGCTTAAACTGAGGATAAGCCTCAGGAAGCGGCTCGTTTTTCCAGCGTTTTTGTAGAGATTGGACAATTTGTTCTGCCTGCGCCTCGGCAAGCTGTGCACTTGGGGCATGCGGCAAGCTTGCGCAATCACCCACGACATATACATGCTCATCTTCAGGGAGATTGTGATGAGGAGTTAATACGACGCGGCCTTGTGCGTCTTTTTCAACATCCATGTCTCTTATCACTTTGCTTGGCTGAATGCCTGCTGTCCACACAATGACTTCTGCTTCAATTGCGTCGTCATGGTTGTAAACAACGCCTTCTTCAACCTTCGTAATATTGGCGCAGTTAATGATCTGTACATCATTTTCTTCAAACCACTTTTGCACATATAAACTTAATCTTTTTGGGAAGCTTGATAGAATCAGTTCTCCACGATCAAAAAGAATAATGTTTAAATCGGTGCGGCTTTCTCGCAGTTCACTGGCTAGCTCTACCCCGCTAAGTCCAGCCCCGACAATGCCAACCGTTGCGCCCGCACTCAAATTGTTTAATTTGTTATACGTATGCCTTGATTGATCAATGGTTTGAATGCTGTATGTATGTTCTTTTGCACCAGGGACATTATGATACTTGTCCTCACAGCCGAGTCCAATCACCGTGTCATCATATGGAATGGGTTCACGGTCGCTGAATAAGATCTGTTTGTTTTCAATATCAACTTTTTCTACTTCCCCATATTGAATATCCAGCTTCGGATGCTCTGGAAAAGATACTCGAATGTGATGATCAGAGATCGTTCCAGCAGCAAGTGCATAATATTCTGTTTTTAAACAGTGGTAAGGATTTCGATCAATTAATGTGATAGTAACATCATCAGGTAATTGATTTGGCAATAAGCGGTGGAGAACCCGCATATTCCCGTAACCTCCGCCGATCAAGACTAAATTTTTCATGACGATTCTCCTTTTCCCCCTAGACATTGAAAAACACTTATACTAAAAAACTTTAAGTTAAAATACCAAATAAAATTATATCGAATTTACTGTGAAACCACAATAATTGTTTCAAAATAACCTACATATTCATTAGTTAGTCCTAAATAGTAAAACATTTTACGAGGAATAGGCGTAACGATACAGGTGGAGCTCATGTTTTGACTAATAGAAGGAATTTCGGTAGGATGGTAAAGCAATGTGAGGTGAAGCAAAGTGTTCCCACTGATCGAATTTTGTGTAAGCAATCTTGCACAAGGGTCGCAAGAAGCAAAAGAGAAGCTTGAAAAAGACCCAAACCTAGACGTAATGGAATACGGCTGTTTAAGCTACTGCGGCAAATGCATGGACTCCCCATTCGCACTTGTGAATGGAGAATTTGTTTCAGGAGAAAATGCAGAGCAGCTAGTCGAGCGTATTTATGCTTTTATAGAGGAAAATGAGATGTTTTAGGTGCACCACATGGGTCATGAGGTGCATTTTTTTACACTTTTCAGCTTCCATTTTTAAGGAGAATGAATAGAAAGCGCATCCAATATGTTATGCTAATAAAATATCATCAAAATGAAGCATCACACGATTGAAAAAGAGGCATATGCATAATAAAAGCCCTTTGCCATGGCAGCAAAGAGCTTCTATGTATGAAAAACGGGGGATGATAAGATTGTCTCCTGAATCGACTCCTTTTATACTATAAGAAACAACATTTATGGAGGAAGCTCATGACATCATTTCAATTCACGAAAATGCACGGACTAGGAAATAATTATATTTACGTCAATCAGATGAAGGAACAGCTTCCAGAAGAGCAGCTATCAGAGATGGCGATCCGTGTTTCTTCTGTTTATACAGGAATCGGTTCTGACGGGATGATTCTCATTTGCCCATCAGATGTTGCACCTGTGAAAATGCGCATTTTCAACAATGATGGATCAGAGGGGAAAAACTGCGGTAACGGGCTGCGCTGCGTCGCAAAATATGTGTATGAGCATCAGATTGTGACAGACACGACGTTCCAGATTGAGACATTGTCAGGACTCGTTGAAGCTACTGTCCATATCAAAGATGATCACGTTCAGTTAGTCACAGTAGATATGGGAAAACCACGTTTCGAAAAAGAAGCGATGCCAATGCTGGGCGAGCCAGGCAGCACAACGATCAATGAGCCGCTTGATTTTGGCACCGCGACTTTAAATGGAACGGCCGTTTCAATGGGTAACCCGCACATCGTTTTTAATTTAGAGGACATTGAGAAAGCTCCGCTCGATACACTTGGACCGATCATTGAAAAGCACGAGACGTTCCCAGAGGGCGTCAATGTGGAATTTGTTGAAATCGTCAGTGAAACGGAGCTGCATTTTCGTGTGTGGGAAAGAGGATCTGGAATTACACAAGCCTGTGGCACAGGGGCTTGTGCTGCGGCCGTATCAACCATTATAAATGGACATGCGAAAAAAGAAACGGACATGACGGTTCATTTAGCAGGTGGAGATCTCATCATTCGCTGGAAAGACAATGGGCATGTGCTCATGACAGGACCTGCTGAAACCATTTGTGACGGCACATTTTATCTCTAAACCATTTATTTGAGAAAAGGCACCATCACGTTTATAATTGAAAAGAAACATCCAGTCAAAAGGAGGGATGATCATGAGTACACCAGTAACCATTACAGAAGCTGCTGCACTGCAGATTAAAGATATGATGAAAGAGCATGAAGAAGAAAATGCGTTCCTAAGAGTGGGCGTAAAAGGCGGCGGCTGCAGCGGTCTTTCGTACGGCATGGGCTTTGACCATGAAGTCTCGGAGAAAGACACACAGTTTGAACAGCACGGGATCCAAGTCCTGGTCGACTCTGAAAGCCTTGATATCATGAACGGAACCATCATTGATTTCAAACAATCACTAATGGGCGGCGGCTTCACCATCGACAATCCGAACGCCATTGCGTCATGTGGATGTGGTTCTTCTTTCAGAACAGCCACGAATACCGGTTCGCCGGAAGAGTGTTAAGGGTTTTGGCATTGATTAATTTTGTAAATCAATCTTTAATATTTAAAACCTCCTCAAATAAATCATTTATTCGAGGAGGTTTTTTAAAGTCACTAAATTTCAACTAGGTTTTCCAACAATTTCTCTTGAAGAGATTAGATTGGATGCGTGTAGAAAAATATAACAAGAAAAAGAATTCAAGTTTATGAAAAAACAACTGATGAAATCTCGACAGTTGAGCAGAAAAAGGAAGAGCGTATGAAAATTTCTTCCCATTGCTTTAGATATCATCATAATGGGAGGACATTACTTAACTCACACAGTAATGTCCTTCTTAGTAAAGTTATTTACTTGAAAAAGAATTCGCAATTTCTTAGTATTTCATCTGTACCAAGTAATGTAGCTTCTTCAATTCCTACGTTATTGGTTTTCATGAAAGATTGTACAGCTTGATAACCTACTGCATAACCAGCAAAGGGTGATAATCCGACAGGTTGATAGCCTTGTTCTTTGGCAATGGTATCACCAAACATATAACTACTAACCTCAGCAAACCCTTTCGTATGTAAAGCGTCTTTAATCACTTCTTTTGAATATTCTAAGTCCTGTTTATCAAAAGAAGTGACCCAAGGTCCTAAAAGGTGTCCACCATAAAGTTCTTTTGCAAATGATTCAGCTAAACCCTCTATAATTAAGTAATCTCCAACTGTCACGTTTCCGTAATCCCATTCAAAATAGGAAAAGCGGATATTATGATGGAATTCATGTGCAATGATAGCAGGAATTCGTGGGATATTATATGAATTTGGATATAATGATACTTGAATAAACCCTGGAATTCCTCCAAAACCACAATATCCTTTTTGCAGTTCAAGCTTCTTCGAATCAGCTATATATAGGCCAAACCTCAATTCATCAGCATTAATAAGAAGGTTGTGTTTCTTTATAAAATCCATACAATGATGCAAGGTAATATTTGCTGTTTGAAGAGATTGAATTTCTTGTAATCTTTTTAATGCCTGTCGCCCAGTTTGTGTATCTGATATATCAAGATAGCCAAGCATGGTGGTTGCCATTATTACATCATAGCCATTTTGCTGTTTAGCTTTTAACGGAACGTTTATCATATTCCACATCTTTTCAAAAGGTTTCATCATGGTGTATCGGAAAAAATGTTCTTTATTGTGTTGCATTGAAAATAACTTTTCGTATTGATCGATTGTATTCTCAATCATAATCTTCATCGCTATGCCCCCTTTTATGAAGAGTAGTAAAGACTTTCATCGCTTCGCTCATAAATGAAGCCAAGCCTTCGCCATATCGATCTATATACTTTGTAAAACGTTCATCTTGAATGTAGAGTTGACCTAATCCGTAAAATGCATCAAAAGAGTAGTGACTAAAGTTTTCGTTTAAAAAGTCATACCATTCTTTGATTGCGACTTGTACCGCTTTGGATTGAGGGGAATGATTGCGAAGGGAGGCTAGGTTATTAAATATCCTATCCCAGCTATCGGATAAGTCAATTTGTTCCTCTTTAGACAAATCCTTTAGTTTTGAGCTTACTTCATCAATAGTTTGATTTCCCCAACGCCGACGAGCTTCTTCTTCAAATTGATTTAATTTCATGTTCATAATCTGGAACCTTTCTTTATAGGTGAATTTAGTTTCTCCAATCAAATGCTGTAGCGTCTTATCAATATTTTCAATCATTTTATTGAATTTATTTCGTTTTTCTATTAACATTTTTCTTTGTAAGGTAAAAGCTTCTTCCTTGTTAAATGAAGGATTGTGCATCATCTTTTTGATTTCCTTCAAGGGAAACCCAAGTTCTTTGAAAAATAATATCTGCTGTAATGTTTCAAGGTTTTCTTCTGAATAGAGCCTATAACGAGAATCAGTGACTTCTTTTGGTATCAATAAACCAATCTGATCGTAATGATGAAGTGTACGAATACTAATACCAAACAATTCAGCGACTTCTTTTACTTTCATATCTAGCCATCTCCTTATAGTATCCACTATAAAATATAACGTTACGTTAGGGTCAATTAAAATTCACACATTTTAAATAATGGGTTGTTGATTGATGATTTAACTTGATGATCGTTGTTCTCTGAATGTGGAATGATGTTTAACATGTTTGAGGCAGCGAATTCATAAGAGATATGTTTGTCTCGTAAATCGCTCAATTTTGTTACAGCTTGCTCTCACAACTGGCTATTTCCACTTGAAAAGAGTATCATGAGAATCAAACATAAACTGTAGTCAGAAAAGAGGTTGCTGAGGATTGAGTGAACAAATCAATTGCAGGAACTGTCATGAACTGATTCCGTATCGTTCAAAAACGTGTCCATCTTGCGGGATAGACAAGCCGCTTCCGAAAAAGGAACGTGTGAAGGATCGGGTGATTTTGGTTGTGGCAGGGATTGTTGTGGTGCTGCTTGCTGCAATGGTACTTGGGATGGCGAATGCCTATATTGGGGTTTTTAAATAAACGTAAAAGGAGTTCCGCTGGTGGAACTCCTTTTTTTAATCCGTCCTTATTTGTTTTCAAATAAGCTTGTGGAGTGAAGAGGCTGTACACGGGCTTTTGGGTCCATGTATGCTTTTGCGTTGTTTACAGCAGTTGGTGCTTCACCAAATCCGCTGGCAATCAATTTGACTTTTCCTTCATACGTACAGATGTCTCCTGCTGCATAGAAGCCTTCGATGTTTGTTTCCATTGTGGATTTGACGACGATGGAGTTCTTTTCGATTTCAAGGCCCCATTGTTTGATTGGTCCAAGGGAGGAAACAAAACCGAAGTTGACGATCACATCGTCCACATCAAGTACTTGTTTTTTGTCGCCTTTGACTTCTTCAAGCACAATTTGTTCAATGCGGTCTTCACCAATGAGCTCAGTAGGCACAAATGGTGTCAGCACATTGACTTTCGAGTTGTGCAGGTTTTCTACACTGTGCTCATGCGCGCGGAATTTATCGCGGCGGTGAATAATGGATACTTCTTTTGCAATTGGCTCAAGCATCAGTGCCCAGTCCACCGCAGAGTCTCCACCGCCAAGAACAGCGACACGTCTGCCGGCAAATTGGTTCAAGTCATTAATGAAGTAATGCAGGTTGCTGCCTTCAAATGATTCTGCTGCATCAAGTTCAAGCTTTCTCGGTTGGAATGCACCGTTGCCAGCTGTAATGATGATCGTTTTAGAATAATGAACCTCTTGATTTGTGACAAGTTTAAAAATACCATCTGCCTGCTTTTCAACCGTTTCAACAGCTTGTTCTAAGCAAATGGTTTGTTCAAATTTATCCATTTGTTCCTTTAAGTTATCAACTAATTCTTGTGCGCGGATTTTTGGAAAACCTGCCACATCATAAATGTATTTTTCAGGGTAAAGAGCGGATAGTTGACCGCCGAGCTGAGGAAGGCTTTCAATGATTTTCACACTTGCCTGTCTCATGCCTCCGTAAAATGCAGTAAACAACCCAACTGGGCCGCCCCCGATAACGGTAATGTCATATACCTTAGAATCTTCTTGCATTCCTTTAATCCTCCCAAATGAAAATTGTTATCACTATATCATATCATACCACATATCGTCGTCTGACTTGTTTTGAAAAACTTGTCGTTTTTTGATGCCGGTGCTTTGAAAAAGAGGAAAAAGTGAGAAAGACCGTTTATCATAAGGATTTTCAGTTTAAAGCCTTGAAAAAAGGAGCAGAACTCGCTATTATTGTTAAGGGAACTAAATATTAATTTTTTATGAATTTTTGTCGGATACGGTCAAATGCTTTCGTTTTTTGTAGGTGAAAGTTCAGATTTTCACATACATATTTTTTTGTTTAAATTTCATAAAATGCCGGAAAGCGGTTGAGAATAACGATATGTAATTCTTTATCCGTTTTACAGCAAATTTAAAAAAGGTGGATGTGATTCCAGTGAATAAACCGAAAATCGTTGTATTAGGTGCAGGTTATGGCGGATTAATGACTGTAACAAGATTAACAAAACAGCTTGGCACAAATGATGCGGACATTACTCTTGTGAACAAGCATAATTATCATTACGAAACGACATGGCTACATGAAGCAAGTGCAGGTACACTTCATCATGACCGCTGTCGTTATCAAATCAAAGATGTGATTAACAGTTCCCGTGTCAACTTTGTACAAGCAACAGTTGAAAGCATTGATAAGGAAGCAAAGAAAGTTGTGACATCAGATGGCGAACTTTCTTACGACTACCTTGTTGTCGCGCTTGGTGCTGTTCCTGAAACATTTGGCATCGCAGGACTGAAAGAATATGCATTCTCCATCTCTAACATCAACTCTGCTCGTCAGCTTCGTGAGCACATTGAGCTTCAATTTGCGACGTATAACACTGAAGCTGAAAAGCGTCCAGAGCGTCTGACAATCGTTGTCGGCGGTGCGGGCTTCACAGGTATTGAGTTCCTTGGTGAGCTTGGAAACCGTGTGCCAGAGCTGTGCAAAGAATATGATATTGATCAAAAAGACGTACGTATTATCTGTGTAGAAGCTGCGCCAACAGCTCTGCCAGGATTCGATCCTGAATTGATCGACTATGCGATGAACTACCTTCAAGGTAAAGGTGTTGAGTTCAAAATCGGTACAGCGATCAAAGAATGTACGCCTGAAGGCATCATTGTTGGAAAAGACGATGATACGGAAGAAATCAAAGCTGAAACCGTTGTTTGGGCTGCAGGTGTACGCGGTAACCCTATCGTTGAAGAAGCTGGATTTGAAAACATGCGCGGCCGCGTAAAAGTTTCTCCAGATCTTCGTGTACCAGAGAATGAAGATGTATTCATCATTGGTGACTGCTCATTGATCATCAATGAAGAAATCAACCGCCCATACCCACCAACAGCACAAATTGCAATGCAGCAAGGTGAGACAGTAGCGAAAAACCTTGCAGCACTAGTAAAAGGTGGAACACTTGATAGCTTTAAGCCAGACATCAAAGGAACAGTTGCTTCTCTTGGTGAACACGACGCTGTAGGTGTTGCATTTGGTAAAAAACTTCAAGGGACAAAAGCTTCTGCAATGAAGAAAATCATCGACAACCGTTCTTTATTCATGGTTGGCGGACCAGGACTTGTTCTGAAAAAAGGAAAGTTCAAGTTCTTCTAAATCGTAATAGACGAAAACGTGTATCCTCGTGATACACGTTTTTTTATGAAATACGGAATATTTTCTCACTTGGTACTGGACAGAAAAATGTGTTATGATAAATTATCAGAAAATTTAGACTAAGGGGTGAGCCATATGAAGGCACAAACAAAAGAAAAGACGTCAGCCTGTCAATATTGTTCAGGAAAAGGATATTTTCAGCTACTGCTCGGCGGCTCTGAAACATGTGAGGAATGTAAAGGGACAGGAAAGAAGCATTAATCTATCTGCCTTTTCCATTGATTGACTTCATCTCTATTTCCAAGTTAAACTAATGATGGGATATTTGGGGGTGGAGATGAAGTGATCAGTTTACCAGTTGTTATCATTTCAGTTATTTTATTTTTCGTGTTATTTTTCGGCATTGGCTTTTTGCTGAATATGCTGCTAAGAATGTCATGGATTATGGCAATTTTATATCCAATTGTATGCCTTTTCATTATCAATAATCAAAAGATGGTGACATATGTAAGAGAGCCTGGCATCGCCTTTTCAGGGATAGGAGACCGCATCGTCTCACTCGCTGCGGCAGATATCATCATTTTATTAAGCGGCTTAATTGGTGCCATTACATCAGGTTTTGTCATCAATGCACTTCGAAAAAGAGGGTATCAAATGTTTTAACTCACTTGTTTACACGCAAGTGGGTTTTTTTGTTTTTCCTTTGCATAGTTTCCATTTTGTTTGGAAACAAATAGATGGGTAGAGGAGTGACAAATAGAGATGAAAACATGGATGAAACGATTGTTCATGACAGTCCTTTTTATGCTTGCATTGATGACGAGCTTCACGGGCATATCTGGTGTAGAACCAAGTGATCTAGCTGCATGGGTGAAAGAGACCGATGTAGGCACGCAAGTATCTTCTTTTTTTCAACATCAAAAAAGGCAAACGATGGCGGTCAAAAGCGATGACTTGCGAGCTGCTTCTCTCGAAGAAGCGTTTAATTGGAATGACTATCCAAAGCAAAAGGTCGTTGCCACAGGCTATACAGCAGGTGTGGAATCAACAGGTAAAACGAAGGAACATCATGCATATGGCATTACATATTCAGGCGTCAAAGTGAAACGTGATTTATATTCAACAGTGGCAGCGGACCCATCTGTCTTTCCAATTGGAACCGTGCTGTTTATCCCAAACTATGGCTACGGTGTGGTAGCAGATACAGGTAAAGCCATTAAAGGTCATAAGCTTGATTTATACTATGAAACCGTTGATGATGTGTATAGAGAATGGGGTAAAAAAGTGCTGGATGTCTATATTATCAAAAAGGGCGAAGGGACTTTAACAGAAAAAGACTTAAATCAGCTGAATGAAGCGGAATCGATGCAAGTTTTCCGGCAGCAGTTTCAAGCCAATAAAGAATAAAAAAGCTTTGGGCCATTTGAGGTCCAAAGCTTTTTCGCTTCTACATGAAGTAATAATCTAAGATGAGTGTCAGCAAGATCCCTGTTAAGCCGCCGAAGAAGACTTCAATCGGCTTATGCCCAAGAAGCTCTTTCAATTTCTTTTGCTTCTCTTTTTCTTCCGCACTTGGGAAATTCTTTGCTTCGGCAACAAAATGGTTGAAATCTGTCACCAGTTTGTTGAGAACAGTCGCCTGTTCTCCTGCCTGTCTGCGAACACCCGTCGCATCAAACATCGTAATAATAGCAAAGATGGCGGAAATGGCAAAAATAGATGTTCCTAGCCCGTGCTCTAAAGCAACTGCTGTTGAGAGTGCTGTTACTGCTGCGGAGTGTGAACTTGGCATTCCGCCTGTGCTTGTAATGAGCGACCAATCTAGGCGTCTAGAAATGATAAATTGAATGGGTACTTTTACAAATTGTGCAAAAAAGATGGCTGCAAGGCTGGCAAGCAGCGGAAAATTCGTCAGTACGCTCATGAACAAGAAACATCCTCTCTGTAAGAAAAAATATCGTGCGAAATGATTGTCTGTTTACCCCTAGTAAGATGAAAAAAATAATAGCAGTAATAAATGTTGCCAAGTCCATGTTCATTATAACATTAAAGAAAGTAGATGTGGAACGAGGAGAACATGGACAGACTGCTATCGAGCACCGTCACTTTTTCATGATGCCCTTCCGCGTGTCAAAATATAATTGCTCATTCAAGAGAAGGCAGGCTGGCAATGATCGTATAGGCACGCAAATTTTGATATAATAAAAGTTCCAATGTGAAAAATGGAGTTCATTGAAGGAGCGTGTGATAAATATGTTTTTCTCGACAAGTGAATTGAAACATAAAGATACACTGGCCATCGGACTTTTTCAAAAGAGCCGATTATCAGGAAAAGCAAAAGAAATAGATGAATTACTTGAAGGAAGAATCACTGAATTATTAAAAGAAGGCGATATTTCATCCAAAAGAAATCAGCTTTCGAAGTTTTTCCCGTCCCCTGAAACAGGCATCAAACGCATTTATCTTGTCGGGCTTGGGAAGGAATCAGATTACACGTTTGAAGAGGCAAAAGAAGTCTTTGCGCATTTATTTAAAAAGCTTCATCAAGATAAAAAGCAAGCGGTTTCGGTCTTGCTTGATACGTTCGTAGGAAAGGATCTGCCTGTGCATGATGCAGCCCATGCCCTTTCTGAAAGCTGCCTCTTAGCTACATATGAATTACAAGATTTTAAACATAAAACGAATGAACCTGATCGCTTTATCGAGTTTGTCTATGCAACGACGGATCATGACACAGCTGAAATTCAGGCAAGTCTGAAAGTAGGCGAAGTCTACGGACAGTCAGTGAATTCGGCCCGCACTCTTGTGAATATGCCGCCGAACATGCTGACATCCTCTGATCTTGCTTCCTATGCGGCAGAGCTTGCGTATAAATACGAATTTGAGATTGAAATTTTAGATAAAGAACAAATGGAAGAGCTTGGGATGGGCGGTATTTTAGCCGTCAATAGAGGCTCAACAGAACCACCAAAGCTCATTGTGTTGAAATACCAAGGCAAGGAAGAATGGACAGATGTCATCGGTCTTGTCGGTAAAGGCATCACGTATGATACAGGTGGATATTCATTAAAGCCAAGAGCAGGTATGGTGGGCATGAAAACGGATATGGGCGGCTCAGCCTCTGTTTTAGGCGCGATGGAAATCATCGGTGAGCTTCGCCCAGAGCAAAATGTGATTGCTGTCATTGCCTCAACAGATAATATGATCTCGGCAGACGCAATGAAGCCGGATGATGTGATTGTGTCACTGAGCGGTAAAACAATCGAAGTACTCAACACCGATGCAGAAGGCCGCCTCGTCTTAGCAGATGGGGTAACGTATGCGAAGCAGCATGGTGCCTCTGTTCTTGTAGACATTGCAACATTAACAGGCGGGGTCGTTGTGGCGCTTGGAAATGAGACAACAGGTGTCATGACCAATAACGATGAACTGTATGCCCAGTTTAAAGAAGCATCAGAAGAATGCGGTGAAATGATTTGGCAGCTGCCGATCACTGAAAAAGATAAAAAACGAGTGCGAAACAGCAAAATGGCTGATCTCAATAACTCTCCAGGTCGAGATGGTCATGCGATCATGGCAGGTGCTTTCATTGGTGAATTCGCTGAGGAAACCCCTTGGGTTCACTTAGATATTGCAGGTACAGCGACAACAGAAAAACCTTCATGCTTTGGGCCAACAGGGGCAACAGGCGTGATGGTGAGATCATTGGCGACATTTGTGGAACGATTCGAAGCAAAGAAATAAAGGATAGGGCTCTGCCAGATGGCGGGGCTTTTTTTATGTAGGACATACGCCATTTGACGAAGTTTTTTTTCTATGGTAACATACGTTGGTACTTTAATTATCTACTACATTAGTAAACTAAAGGATTTCGGAGGTTTCACCATGAATGCAGTTGTTATAGCGGTTATTTTAATGTTGATATTAAGCTTGCTGCGAGTCAATGTGGTTATTGCGCTGGCACTTGGCGCTTTAGCGGGTGGCCTTGTAGGCGGATTAGGTCTTGGAGGAACGGTTGAAGCCTTTACTGACGGGCTCGGTGGAAATGCGACAGTGGCGATTAGTTATGCGCTTTTAGGAGCCTTTGCAGCGGCGCTGACGAAAACGGGTCTTCCAGATGCCATGGTCGAAGGAGCAGTGAAACTTCTAGGAAAAGAAGGCGACTCAAGAAGAAAAACATTATCAAAAGTGCTCATCATTCTTGTCATTTTGATCGTATCCTGTTTTTCACAAAACGTCGTTCCTGTTCACATTGCCTTTATTCCGGTCTTAATCCCGCCATTATTAAAGGTGTTTAACGAGCTTCAGATTGACCGCAGACTGCTAGCATGTGTTATGACCTTCGGACTCACTGCACCATATATTTTACTTCCAGTCGGTTTTGGACAGATTTTCCATGGGATGCTTCGTGACAACATGAAGGAAGCAGGTTTGACAGTGAACTTAGCAGACATTCCGTATGCGATGCTGATTCCTGTAGGGGGCATGGTTCTTGGGTTGATCGTTTCACTTTTTGTGTATCGTAAGCCAAAAGCATATGAGAATCGTGATATTACGGATGTAGAAAAATCAGCTTACACGAAAAAAAGCTTGTTCTTTGCTGGGCTTGCGATCCTTGTCTCACTCATCGTCCAGCTCTATTTATCTCAAAGCCTTGGAGTCGAAGGAATGATTTTTGGTGCACTGGCAGGACTTCTTGTTCTGTTTGTCACAGGAATGATGAAACGTGATGAAGCAGATGCGCTTATTACTTCTGGAATGAATATGATGGCATTTATCGGTTTTGTGATGCTTGTAGCGGCAGGATTTGCCAACGTATTAACGAAAACAGGAGATATTGAAGAACTAGTTAAAGCTTCTTCTCAGTTCATCGGAAACAGTCAAAGTGTAGCGGCGATTTTAATGCTACTGGTTGGAATGCTTGTGACAATGGGCATCGGGTCATCATTTGCAACGATCCCGATTATTACGACCATCTTTGTTCCACTTTGTTTACACTTAGGATTTAGTCCAATGGCAACCATTGCAATCATTGGTTCAGCTGCGGCTGTTGGGGATGCAGGTTCACCTGCAAGTGACAGTACGCTTGGACCGACATCTGGGCTGAATATGGATGGACAGCATCACCATATTTGGGGTACTTGTGTCCCAACATTCGTCTTTTATAATATTCCGCTTGTCCTATTCGGATGGTTTGCGGCAATTATCCTATAACATGAAAAGGTTCCTCCATGGAGAGGAACCTTTCAGCGTGTAGACAAACCCTCGCATTCTGTGTCAGTCCTGCGTGCCGGTGCTCACGAATGTCAAATTCGCTCCGCTCCGGTACTCGTCCTTCCTAGACTGCAAAGGTTTTCTATCACGCTGAACAGAAGACAAAGGGCTAAAATGAAGATCATTTTAGCCCTTTGTCAACAATATGAAGGTTCCTCCATGGAGAGGAACCTTTTTTGATCTTTATGAGGCTGTTTGTTCTTTTCGAAAGGATGTAGCTTTTGAAACAGAGCGATAAATTTTAGGAGCCAGCATCGCAAGGACAATAGTCAAAGCGTAGTCTTTGACCATAAACCAGATCATGAAGAACCATGTGGTTTGATAAGAAATTGGTGCATTCAGCCAAACATTTAACGCGATGTACGTATAAGTTGTCCCGATCACATACATCACGGTCGTTCCAGCAATGGCTGCAATCAAAAAGCGGCCAAAGCCAGGGTGTTGTCTCTTTTCAAGAATGAAGCCGGCAAGCCAGGCAGCAGGAATGTACGATAACACAAAACCGCCGCTTTTGCCTAAAATGACACCAAGGCCCGCGGAGAACTGTGCGAATACAGGTGCGCCAGCAATCCCAACTAAGGCATAGACAATCATGGCTAATGCGCCAAGTCGTCTGCCTAGCAAAAGACCAGCAAGCACACAAAAAAACGGCTGCATGGTGAGTGGAATCCCGCCGACCTGTAAAAATGGTACGATCGATGTGATGTTGGCTCCTATGGCCATCAGTGCAGCAAACATTCCGACTAGCACAAAGTCAGCCGTTCTTGTCTTCTTTTGCATGATGTTTCCCCCTGTCTTATCTGTACAAATAGATTAAGGGGAAGAGGATTTTTTGTCAACCTGTTTTTATTTTAGGTTAACAATAAAACCCGCTCCTGAAAAGGGCGGGCTGGATATTAAGCTTCGGTCATAGAAGATGTATCAATGGCTTTACTGACAGGCACATAATCATAGCCAAGATCACGAGCAACGGCTTCATATGTGATATGTCCGTTCATCACATTGACGCCTTCTGCGATGGCATTGTTTTCTTTGATGGCTTTTGCAGCGCCTTTATTTGCAATTTGCAGCGCGTATGGAACGGTGACATTGGTTAAAGCAACAGTCGATGTCCGCGGTACCGCGCCTGGCATATTGGCGACAGCATAATGTAAAATGCCGTGTTTTTCATAAGTAGGCTGATCATGTGTTGTGATATGATCAACTGTTTCCACAATCCCGCCTTGGTCAATGGCTACATCGACAATGACGGAACCAGGCTTCATTTGTTTCACCATTTCTTCTGTCACAAGGGTCGGTGCTTTGGCACCTGGTATTAGAACGGCACAAATGAGCAGGTCTGCCTCACTGACTGAATCTGCAATGTTGACAGGGTTAGACATTAACGTTTTCATTTGATGACCAAACTGATCGTCCAGCTGACGTAATCGCTCCGCGTTTAAATCAATGAGTGTTACATCTGCGCCAAGTCCGACGGCCATTTTCGCTGCATTTGTTCCAACAACACCGCCGCCTATAATGGTGACCTTCCCTCTAGATACCCCTGGCACGCCTGCGAGCAAAATGCCTTTCCCGCCTTTTGGTTTTTCTAAAAATTGTGCACCGATTTGAGCGGCCATTCTGCCTGCCACTTCAGACATAGGGGTTAACAGGGGAAGTGATTTTCCGTCCGTTACCGTTTCATAAGCAATGGCTGTGACGCCTTTTTGTTTCAATGCTTCAGCCAAGGAGGGCTCTGCGGCAAGATGCAGGTACGTAAATAAGATGAGTCCTTCTCTGAAATATAGATATTCCTCAAATAATGGTTCTTTTACCTTCATGATCATATCAGAAGATGCCCATACATCTTTCGCCTGATCAAGGATCTCTGCACCAACAGATACATAATCGTCATCAGTGAATCCGCTTCCAGAACCAGCGTTTGTTTCAATTAAAATCTGGTGTCCAGCTGAAAGCAATTGAGAAGCTGCTCCTGGTGTTAATGCCACTCGGTTTTCATTGTTCTTAATTTCTTTCGGAATGCCGATGATCATGTTTATTCCTCCTATGCTTATCTATTGATATTGTATGTCTAGTGTATCCTGAAAGTTTAGAAAATTCTTCGGTTGAAATAAAAAATAAAAAAACGCCTCTTTGTGAAATTTCACAAACGGACGTTTTTTAGCTTCATATCAAGATAAATGGTCATTTTCTCATTCATGTTTTTTAAATCAATTTCTGCAATGTCTGTAATCCGCTTTAGTCTGTAATTCAATGTGTTGATATGAATGTTTAATTGCTTTGCGGCGATATTGGCATTGCTGTCACAATCAATAAACCGTTCAAGGGTTTCGACTAGGTTGGAATGATGCCTTAGGTCGTAATCCTCCAGCTTCGATAAAGAGTAACTGGAATAAGACGAGCCCTTTCGCTTTTCAGCCAGCACATCTAAATATTGATAAATGCCGAGTTCAGAAAAACTGTTTAAACGTTCCGTTTCAACAGGAAAGCGTTCTTTTGTTTTCAATACAGCCAGTGCTTCTTTATAGGACGGCTGAATTTGAGAGATATGATCGTAAATTCCGCCAATGGCCGCCTGAACGTGATGGATATGATAACGGTCAGACAGCTGCTGCAGCATGCCGCTTGTGAATTGTTTAATATCTTGAAGCGGGTGCTCTGTTTTTGGTGAGACAAGAATAATGAATTCGTGAAAATCAACAGTCGTTAATAGTACCTGCACTTGCTGCGTTGTTTCAAGCAGATAGGACAGCTTTTTTTCCGTCGCCTCTGTGAGTTCATCACGGAGGCGAAAGATGATAATGGCATACGTGTCTGGACATCTCATGCCAAGTCTCAAAAATAGGTCAAGCATCTCATCCTTCTCATGAATATGACCTGTGAGCATCTTCCAAAAAAGCTCCTGATTGCGTTCTACTGTTTTCGTTTTTCGAATTTGTAAATTGAGTAATTTGTTTTTAACGGCATGGGCTGCCATTTTGAGAAGGTCCATTTCTTCTTCTGAAAAAGGCTGCGTGGATTCAATGGCCCAGATAAATCCGAGCACCTCTTTGTCCTTCCATATTGAAATGGCGACCCTGCTAGATAAACCTACTTCTGCAATTTGAGGTACACGAAGCGGTTCATCTGTTTTAAGTAGTGTAGGAATGATGCCGTCCTTCCAAAGCCGATTAATGACTTTTTCCGGTACACGGCGGGAGATAATGGTTGAAGTTCTGGCGGGATCAGTGAAATCATTGTGTGTGCTATATGCCAATAATCGATGATGAGTATCTTCTATAGTAATAGGGCAATTGAGCACATCACTAATTTGGTCTGCCACATCCTCTAAACGATCAAGACTATACTTAAATGGATCTGTCTTTTTTGTCATAAAAA
This sequence comes from Bacillus pumilus, assembly GCF_024498355.1. GTDB lineage: Bacteria > Bacillota > Bacilli > Bacillales > Bacillaceae > Bacillus > Bacillus pumilus_P. The sequence continues at coordinate 2,811,038 of NZ_CP101833.1, read as the reverse complement.
CCCCTGCTTTTTCGAATATTTCACGTACTTACATTATGAAGAGAATGAGGTACGTAAATCAATAAAAAAATGCCATAAACTTAAAAAAACAGAAAGCGATAGATCTGAGTGGTTTGGTCATAAATGGATACCAAAAAGAAATAGTACAATAATAACGTAGTAAAAAATCAATAGGTGAAAAGATTCATCCGAGTGCGTGTACACTTATTAAGAATATATGACCAAAAAAATGTTAAATACTAGATAAAGAGCGAAAAAACAGTAATTCTATAGACTCATTTTGTAAAATAAAAACAGATTTGTTTGACTGTGTATCATTTCTGTTTTTATAATAATAACGTCAAAAAATAAGTGGATTAGCCCATTATATGGCGGCTATGCACGGGAGGTAATGAGGAATATGTCAGGAATTATTCGCGTAACCCCAGAAGAACTAAGAGCGACCGCTAAGCAATATGGTGTTGAAAGTCAAGAAGTGCTAAACCAAGTTGATCGTCTCAATAGAATGATCTCTGATCTAAAAGGAATGTGGGAAGGTGCTTCTAGTGAAGCATTTGCTGATCAATATGAACAGCTAAAGCCTTCATTCATCAAAATGTCTGATCTATTAACAGATGTCAGCAATCAGCTTGATCAAACTGCAAATACACTTGAAAGCACTGACCAAGACATCGCAAGCCAAATCCGCGGCTAATCAAAGTGATTTCCTTTCTAAGTGTGAAAAGCAGAAAAAGCGCCGAGTCTGTCAATTGATGCCGGCGCTCTTTCTATTTTGTGAGGTGGAAATTTGTGTATATCGATATTACCATCGACTTAAAAAATTATGATGGCAGTGTGTTTGATTTGAGACTATCAAATTATTTACATATTAAGCAAGTCATCCATATCGCCTGGCAGGCAAAACAAATCTCACTTCCTAAGCGAGAAGGCGGATGGGTGCGTGTAGTCAATAAGAAAGCTGTGTTTTCAGGCGAATATAAGCTGTCAGACTGTGGGATCACTACAGGGGACAGGCTGGAAATACTATGAAAGGACTTTTGTAAATGGCAGATAAAAAGAGTTCCTATTTAGAAGAACAATTAGAAGCAGTCATGAAAAAAGAGGAAGGCACCTACACCTTCATTTTTCAAAGAGAGACGATTAAACTCTTAGACGGTTTAGAAGCGGCACCGATCAAAGACATCAATCCTTCATTTAAAAAAGAGATTCAATTAACTGAAGGTGAGGTCGTGATCTCAATTGAACCGCCTCCTGCCTATCAGGAATTTCGTTTCATCCATGCCAAGGATGAAAAAAGCAAATGGATTTTTTCATACCAGCTTGTCGATGCAGTTTGCAAACACGACGTGAAGCGGCTGCATCCTATTGTTTCTCCTGAAAACATTGTTTTTCATCAAGGCTTAGCTCCTGCATTTTTGCATTACGGGGTCAAAGAAAGCATCCCGCCGTATGAAATCGATGAGCATCGTCTGTTAAAAGAGGTCAAAGCTGTCATTCTTCGAGTGGTTGACCATGAGTATCAGTTTCAGGAATATTTGGCTTATCATGATACGTTGAAATTATCTGAGCTGGCAAAGGAAATCAGTGAAACGCAGTCGCTGGAAGAATTGTCCGCCCTTATTCAGCAAAAGATCGAAGCGCTCGAAACGAAAGAAAAAACGCTATTAACCATTCCTAAAAAGAAATGGAAGATCGAACGATACATTGGACTGGGTCTCCTTGTCCTTTTGATTCCGGCATTGGTGTATACCATTTACACCTTCTTTTTCGCGATGCCGAAACAAGAAGCGTATGTCGAGGCAAACAAATATTATCTCAACAAACAGTACAGCCAAGTGGTGGATACGTTAGAAAAATATCCAGCTAATCAAATGCCAGTCTCTCTTCAATATGAACTGGCCATTTCGTATGTGCAAACGAACCAAGGCAGCCTGTTACTTGATCAGCACAAAAAAGAAATCACGGATACGTACACATTGCAGACAGATCCGCAATACTTCCTTTTCTGGATTCACATTGGACAAGGCAATAGCAAGGAAGCGCTAGATATTGCACGGGTACTTGGGGACGATCGATACATTTTCACTGCACTCGTCGCCTATCGCAATGAAATCCAAAATGATGATAATCTTTCTGCTGAAGAAAAACAAAAACAGTTAGATCCAATCATTAAGGAAATGGCGAAATATGAAGAAAAAGAAACAACGGAGACAAGCACCAATGACTCCTCAGGCGCGAGCCAAACAGATGAAACAGCTGATCAAAAAGAGCAGTCAAAAGCCGATCAGGAGAAAAAAGAGAAAGAATCTGATTCAAAAAAGAATCCCTCTCAGACAAAAAAAGATGAGAAAAAATAATTCTTTCGATACAACTGACAGTTGGTGCTGTCCCATGAGGAGGTGGAGCGTTTGAGTCTTCTTTGGGTTTTTTATGAGGAGGATTATCAAACCGTCCGTTTAGATGAGCAGTTCAATCGAGAAGCTGTGATTGGACCTGAAATAGAGCATACCGTGACAATCTCTTCACTTTCATTTGATGAAGGAGCGATTCGTTTATCACCTAATGAATCGAATGATGGTTTTTCAATTTACCAGGGAGAGAAGAAGAAAGGCAAATTACTTCCACATGAGCCGTGTGAAATTGGATCACTCACACTCATTTTACTGGATGCACATCATGATCAACACATTTATTACCTAGGAAATAGAGTCGAGGTGTCTTTTTCAAATGAGGAGAAAGATGAGATCGATGTGTGGAAAGAACAAGCTCATGCTATGTTTCAAGATGCCAAGCAGTTCACTTTAGAAAAAATCGAAGGAACTTGGTATGTCATACCTCAGAATGAGACGATTTATGTGAACGGAAAGCAAATCCACGGACCAGAAAAGATTCATGCCGGTGATGAGCTGTTCTGGAACTTTCTGACGGTTACACTTAAAGATGATGATTTATTGCAAGTGACAGCATACGAACCATTTCAAACACGTTTAGAGAAAACAAGACCACCAAGCACAGAAACAAAACAAAAATACCCTTTATACAGACGAACACCACGTTTAATTTATGATCTGCCTGATGATCGGGTTTCATTTAGCTTTCCTTCGCAGGAGAGTGAAAATAGCAGCAGAGGGCTTTGGCTTGTTGTCCTCCCTCCGCTTGTGATGCTTATTGTCATGGGAATAGTCGCACTCATCCAGCCGCGCGGGATTTTTATTGTTGTGTCGATGGCAATGTTTATTATGACGTTAATTACATCGTCCGTTCAATACTTTAAAGAGAAGTCACAGCGCAAAAGACGAGAAGAGAAACGGCAGCGGGTATACTCACTTTACTTAGAAAATAAACGGAAAGAGCTGCAAGAGCTGTATGACCGTCAGCAATTTATCTTGACGTATCATTATCCATCATTTGAACAAATGAAATACTTGACGTCAGAAATCAGTGGGCGGATTTGGGAAAAGACGCTTATCAGTGATGACTTTTTGCAGCTGCGTCTTGGGACAGGTGCAGTTCCGTCAAGCTATGAATTATCGACGAGCGGCGGCGATATGGCCAATCGTGACATTGATGACTTAATGGAACAAACGCAGCACATGCAAAAAGTCTATCGTGAGGTGAAGGATGTACCGATTACATTCGGTCTTGCTGACGGCCCAACAGGCTTAATTGGAAAGCCTGCGATTGTGAAAAATGAGCTTCACCAGCTTGTCGGCCAGCTTGCTTTCTCGCACAGCTATCACGATTTGAGATTTGTCTTTATCTTTAATGAGCAGGAGTATGAGAATTGGGAATGGATGAAATGGCTGCCGCATTTCCAGCTGCCTCATACATACGGTAAAGGGTTTATTTACAACGAACAAACCCGCGATCAGCTTTTGTCCTCTATTTATGAAATTTTACGTGAGCGTGATTTAGAAGAAGAAAAAGAGAAAAAAATCTTTACGCCTCACTTTGTGTTCATCGTGACAAACCATGAACTCATTGCGGAACATGTCATTTTAGAATACTTAGAAGGCAGCCGGACAGACCTCGGCATCTCAATTATCTTTGCCGCAGAAACAAAGGAAAGCTTAGCTGAAAATATCTCAACGCTTGTCCGTTATATTAACGAAGAAGAAGGAGATATTCTCATTCAGCACAAAAAGGCAGTACGGATTCCATTTCGACTTGATGCACATCAGCGTGCGGACAATGAGCTGTTTGCCAGAACACTGAGAACGTTAGACCATCAAGTCGGAATGACCAACTCGATCCCAGAAACGGTCTCATTCCTTGATTTGTTTCATGCCAAACAGGTAGACGACATTGGCATTCGTGAAAAATGGCTGACATCTGAAACAGCAAAGTCATTATCTGTGCCAATCGGTTATAAAGGGAGAAACGATATTGTTGACCTGAACCTGCATGAAAAAGCACACGGCCCGCACGGCCTGTTGGCTGGAACAACGGGGTCAGGGAAAAGTGAATTTTTACAGACGTATATATTATCCTTGGCTGTACACTTTCACCCGCATGAAGTTGCCTTCCTGCTGATTGATTACAAAGGGGGCGGCATGGCGCAGCCGTTCCGAAATATTCCGCATTTACTTGGCACCATCACAAACATCGAAGGCAGCAAGAACTTTAGTGAAAGAGCGCTTGCGTCGATTAAAAGTGAACTGAAGAAAAGACAGCGGTTGTTTGATCAGTATCATGTGAACCACATCAATGATTATACGAAGCTCTATAAGGAGAAAAAGGCTGAACAGGCGATGCCTCATTTGTTCTTAATCTCTGATGAGTTTGCTGAATTAAAAAGTGAAGAGCCGGATTTTATCAGGGAGCTTGTGAGTGCCGCACGTATTGGCCGAAGCCTTGGTGTCCATCTCATTTTGGCCACACAAAAGCCAGGCGGGGTCATTGATGATCAAATTTGGAGTAACTCCCGCTTTAAGGTCGCACTAAAAGTGCAAGATGCGTCGGACAGTAAGGAAATTTTGAAAAATAGTGATGCCGCGTCGATTACTGTCACAGGCCGGGGATATTTACAAGTTGGGAACAATGAGATCTATGAGTTGTTCCAATCGGCTTGGAGCGGTGCACCATATATGGAAGATGGCTACGGATCAGAAGATGACATTGCCATTGTGACAGATACTGGGCTCATCCCATTATCAGGGGTAAGCACAGAGCCGGCAGTGAAAAAAGAGACAGTGACGGAAATTTCTGCTGTTGTGGATGAAATTGAACGTATGCAGCAAGAGCTTGGGATTGAGAAGCTTCCGAGTCCATGGCTTCCACCGCTTGAAGAGCGCATTCCAAAAACGCGTTATGCGTCGAGTGAAGAGCATGTCTTCCATTTTGCGCTTGTTGATGAGCCAGATCAGCAAAGCCAGCATCCGCTCTCTTATCAAATGATGGAAGACGGGAATATTGGAATCTTCGGTTCCTCTGGCTACGGCAAATCACTTGCTGCCACGACACTGCTTATGAGCTTTGCGGAGAGATATTCACCTGAAGAATGGCATGCGTATATTTATGACTTCGGAAACGGGACCTTGCTTCCGCTCGCCAAACTGCCGCACACGGCTGATTATTTCTTAATGGATCAAATGAGAAAAATTCAAAAGTCGATGAAGCGTCTGCGTGAAGAGGTTGAATACCGCAAGCGGTTATTCAGACAGCAAGAAATGAGTCATATCAAAATGTACAATGCTTTGAATGAGAAAAAGCTTCCGTTCATTTTTATCGTGATCGACAATTTTGACATTGTCAAAGACGAAATGCATGATCTCGAATCTGAATTTATCCAGCTGAGCCGTGATGGACAGTCATTGGGCATTTACTTCTTGATCACAGCGACTCGTGTAAACGCAGTGCGCCAATCACTAATGAACAACCTGAAAACAAAGATTGTTCATTACTTGATGGATCAAGGGGAGGCGTATTCGATTATTGGCAGACCGAAATTCAGCTTAGAGCCGATTCCGGGACGAGTCATTATCAACAAGGAAGAGCTTTACTTTGCACAAATGTTCCTGCCAGTTGAAGGAGAGAAC